>LUZN01000014.1 GCA_001603665.1 Bacteroidales bacterium Bact_22 | reverse complement strand
GTCATCGAATAAAAATAATAAGAAATTTTTTGACGAAAAGCGTAGAAATATGCCTCGTCAGACGATATATTTTTATTGATTTTTATACTTTTTTCAATGATTATTTGCACGTAATTCATTGAAAGATAAGGTGTTAAAAATTTTGAAAAAATTTTTATAAAAAAGTGTTGAACGAATAAAAATAATTTCTAATTTTGCACCCCGAAAACAAAGCTCACAAATTAAGGCTTAACTAATAAACTATTCATACATGGCAAGTGCAAAGCAGATATTGAATTATCTGGCAACCAAGAAATTCTGGGTTGAGTTCCTAATCATGACATTCGGAATGATTTTGACTGCCATCTGTGTTCATTATTTTTTAGTGCCAAGCAAGTTGATTATCGGAACAATCTCCGGTTTGTCAATCGTCTTAGCGACGGTGTCGGAGAGTCTGTTCGGCGTGCATCTCGAGGTGTCAGTGATGATTTTGGTCATCAACGCCATCTTGCTTGTCTTGGCATATTTCCTGATAGGCAAAGAGTTCGGCATCAAGACGGTTTACACCGCTTTGATATTAGGACCTTTCACAGCGTTGTTTGAGAAGTACCTGCCGTATCAGATGGTCATCACCAACTTATATGGCGAGAAGAGTGCGTTCTACGACGCTGCGACGGGCGGGTGGTCGCCAGTGGCTCTCCAGGAAGGCGTCTCATCGCTGATGGGTGACCCTTGGTTCGACCTCCTCTGCTTCGTGCTTATCCTCAGTTTCTCACAAGCCACCTTGTTTAAGATCAATGCTTCAACAGGCGGTCTGGATATTCTCGCAAAGATTGTCAACAAGTACTTACACTTTGACATCGGAGCATCAGTGACGGTGGCAGGCACAATTATCTGTTTGACGGCTTTCGCCATTAACCCGTTCAACATTGTGGTAATCGGTTTGATTGGAACATGGATCAATGGTATTGTGGTCGATTACTTCACAGCGGGCTTGAACAACAGAAAACGTGTCTGCATCATCAGTCCACAGTACAAACACATTCAGGATTTCATCATCAATGAGTTGCAGCGTGGTGTTACAATGTACGATGTGACAGGCGGTTACAGCAACCAGAAGAAGGTTGAGATCGAAGCCCTGTTGACGAAAGACGAGTTCGCTAAGTTGATGAATCACATCAATGAGAACGACATCAACGCTTTCATCACGGCGGGTAACGTCAGCGAGGTGTATGGACTGTGGGCCAGTAAAAAGGAAAAAACAAAGCAAGAGAGAGTAAAGCTTTGATTTTCATAGGATTAAGTTTTAAATGGTTAATTTGGAAACGGCTTCCCTCCCCAGGAAGCTGTTTCTTTTTTATGACATTAATAAACGTCGTTTCGAATTAAAATAAACTGCCTTGATCGGCGCCTTTGAAGAGTCCGAGATGTTTGTAAGCCAGGTCTGTCGCCACACGTCCGCGTGGGGTGCGCATGAGGTAGCCTTCCTGGATGAGGAACGGCTCACACACCTCTTCGATGGTGCCCGCCTCTTCGCCTACGGCTGTCGCTATGGTGTTGACGCCGACAGGACCGCCTTTGAACTTCTCGATGATGGTCAGGAGGATACGGTTGTCCATGTCGTCGAGGCCGTGTTGGTCGACGTTGAGGGCTTTCAGTCCGACCTTCGCTATGTCGATGGTGATGCGGCCGTCGCCTTTTATCTGCGCGAAGTCACGTACACGCCGCAACAGCAGGTTCGCGATACGCGGTGTCCCGCGGCTTCTTCTTGCTATCTCGAATGCTGCCTCGTCGTCAATCGGCACCTTGAGAATCGACGCTGAGCGTTTTATGATGTTGGAAAGTGTCTTCGAATCGTAATATTCGAGGCGCATGTTGATGCCGAAACGCGAGCGCAGCGGCGCTGTGAGCAGTCCGGAACGTGTGGTGGCGCCTATCAGGGTGAATGGGTTAAGCTGGATCTGCACGCTGCGGGCGTTAGGACCCGTCTCAATCATGATGTCGATGCGGAAATCCTCCATCGCGGAGTAGAGATATTCCTCCACGACGGGACTCAGACGGTGAATCTCGTCGATAAACAGGACGTCGTTTTTCTCAAGGCTGGTGAGCAGTCCCGCGAGGTTACCCGGCTTGTCGAGCACCGGTCCCGACGTCATCTTCATGTTCACGCCGAGCTCGTTGGCGATGATGTGCGACAGGGTGGTCTTACCCAGTCCCGGAGGGCCGTGGAGCAACACATGGTCGAGCGACTCGCCACGCTGGGCGGCCGCCTGCACAAAAACCCTAAGGTTGGCAACGACTTGCTCCTGTCCGGCGAAGCTGGCGAAGGCGTCAGGTCGTAAAACCTGCTCAATCTCCCTCTCAGCCTTGCTCATCGAGGTGCCATATGCGTCGAGATTTTCATTCATATCTAAAAATTATTCACAAAATTACAAAAAAACACATACTAATTTGAAAGTTTTTGCGTAATTTTACAAAAAATTTTGTGTTTTGAAGAAGAAACTGTGGTTTTTTATCATAACATGCTTATTATCAATAAGTTGTGCCGCTCAAAGCGGGTATCTGGATTTAAATCAGGACCCGAGAATCGGCAATTTGATAATGAAACAGCGTCAAATTCATGTCAACGACAGCACAATTGACGGCTTCAGAGTGCAGATTTTTATGGAACTTGGCAACGATGCCCTGCGTCATGCCGACAGCGTGAAAATGCGTTTCTCGGAGAAGTATCCCGAGGTGCCGATATATCTCGTATTCGGTCAGCCATACTACCGCCTGCGCATCGGCGACTACCGCACACGTCTGGAGGCCGAGAATATGTATCAGCAGGTCAAGAAAGAGTATTCAAACGCCTTTGTGACCGCCGACCGTATCGAGTTGCCTTACATCGCGCTGTGCTCGAGCGTGGCCAAGTTCGACACCATCGATCCCGATGAGCTGAGGAAAAAGATTTTCATCGACGACGAGTATATCATTGATACTCTGTTACTTGACAGTCTTTACATCTACGACTCGCTCAACCGTTTGAACGATGACATTTTTTATGAAGAATAAAAAGAGATTATGGAAAACGAGGATTTGAAGAGACAGATAGAAGAGCTGTTCAGGCTGTTCAAGAAGGTGATGGAGAAATACCCGCCCGACGACGTGCCTGGCATCGACAAGGCTCAGCTGGAGCAGCTGAAGGCGTATCTCACGCAGTACGACTCAATAAAGGATCAGTTCTCGGTGGAGATGTTCGGCATGATGGATAACGGTATGGCAAAGCAGTTTATATCGATGTTAATCAATAAGTTACGCGAGCAGCTTGGCGAAGATGCCGATATCGACGAGCTTCCTGAAAACCATATCGAGGAGGTGGAGATGAAGGAGAAGGCATTTGAGTCGCTGCAGACCGGCGAGAATTATCAGTCGCTGATCGATGCCATCGACGCTCAGCTGAAAAATCCCGATTTGACGGACGATGAGATGGATACCCTTCTCGACAAACGTCAGAATCTGATAAATAAAATGCATTCTAAATAATTGAATATCAATAAAATAAATATGAAAAAACGGTTTTTCCTGTTAACGGCAATGCTTCTGGTCTCGTTTATGGCGAGTGCGCAGCTCATCAAGGACCGCTCAAACGGACTGGTCACCATGGGTTTCGATTTGTTTAGCGACATCAACACCGGCAGCAAATATGAGAATTTCAACTTACGTGCGATAAATCAGGGTTTCGATGCCTATCTGACCTATAATTTCCCGATGGGTGACTCGAAACACACTGTTTCGCTCGGCGGCGGCTATTCGTTTCATAATTACTATATGAAAGGCGCCTGGCTGGCTGAGCCTTATGCGCATAATATCGAGTTTACTGAGGCTACAGTGAAGAAGAGCAAGGTTTGTTTCCACTATATGGACATCCCGTTGGAGGTGAACTTCAGGATTGCCGACAAGTTTAAGATTTCGTTTGGCGCCAAGGTGAGCTTCCTGATCCAGGCCAACTCGAAGGCCGTTGGCTACATGTACGGCGACGGTCATAAATGGGAGGTCAAGTATAACAACATCAACGCTGTGGAAAGCATCATCTACTCGTCGTTCGCGAGATTCGGCTACAGGTCGGTGAACCTTTATATCGGATATCAGTTTACGAGTCCGTTCAAGGATGGAAGAGGTCCGCAGGTGCTGCCGTTCTCAATCGGTATCGGCATCAGACCGTATTAAAACAAGGTAAGGAAAAACACTATTATAACCGTGGCGAATCCCATGGCGAAGCCTGAGTAAATCTGGGCGTTGCTGTGGGATTTGAGTTTTAGTCGGGCGGCGGCCACTATGCCTGAGATGACGATGCTGCCGATGAAATAAAGCAGATACAAGCGTATCGAGATTGTCGTCATGAGGAAGAGACAGGCCGTGAGACAACCCCAGCCGAGGGCATGGAGACTTATTTTCCAGAAAAATGTGATAATGAAAGCGAGAATCGTGGTGACGATGACGGTTGTAAGATAGAAGTTGTAGATTGAAAACAACGGCATCTTATTGAAAAACCTGAGTGTCACGAAGAGGAAGAGCACCATGATGAACAGAGGCCCGAGGCGGTCGTCGCGTTCGTCCATCTCGTACGACTCGATGAAATGCCATTTCTTCAGCATCACGATGACGAGGGCTGGAAGCAGGCAAGTCAATGAGAATGTGATGGTTAGAAACGTCAAGTCATTGCCTGGCGTGAAGCGTGTGATGCCAGAGAGCAATAGAAGAATCATCATCCATGTGGGATGGAAGATGGGATGGCCGATTATCGAGATGATTTTTGCTGTCTTCATAACACTTTACGGAGGCGGGCGACGGGGATGCCCAGTTGTTCGCGGTATTTGGCCACGGTGCGTCGTGCTATGGTGTAGCCTTTCTCCTTCAAAATTGCGGTGAGCTCGTCGTCGGTCAGAGGGCTTGACTTATCCTCGTTTTCCACGCTTTCGCGGACTATCTTTTTCACCTCGCGCGTCGACACAGCCTCGCCTTCGTCGTTGACGAGTCCTTCGCTGAAGAAATATTTCAGCTGGAAGGTGCCGTAGGCCGTCTGCACGTATTTGCTGTTGGCGACGCGCGAGATGGTCGACACGTCGAGACCGACCATATCGGATATATCCTTGAGTATCATCGGCTTAAGCTTGCCTTCGTCGCCAGTGAGGAAGAAATCCTTCTGGTAGTCCATGATGGCTTTCATGGTGACGTAGAGCGTGCTCTGGCGTTGTTTTATGGCGTCGATGAACCAGTTGGCCGCATCGATCTTGTTTTTGATGAAGGTGACGGCCTCGCGTTTCTCGGGACTGTCCTTTCCTGCCGAGTATTCCTTGAGCATCTCGAGGAAGTCGTGGCTGACATGCAGCTCCGGAGTGTTACGGTTGTTGAGCATCAGCTCGAGTTCGCCAGCGTTGTTGATGACGGTGAAATCGGGGATGATGTAGTTGTTGTTCTGACTCACGGAGCCTGTCGAGCCGCCCGGCTTGGGGTTGAGCGACAGTATGATGTCGAGCGCGCGTTTGAATGCCTCGTCCGACATGCCGCTGCGCGACACTATCTTATCGTAGTGTTTCTTGGTGAACTCGTCGAAATGGTTCTCGATGACGTTGATGGCGTTGTCGCAATCTTCACTAGGCTCCTCCTCGTTGCGTCGGCGAAGCTGAATCAACAGGCATTCTTGGAGGTTTGTGGCGCCGACGCCTGCCGGATCGAAGTCTTGGATTATCGCCAAGACCTCACGGATTTCGTCTTCTGTGGCGTCGATGTTCTGCGTGAACAGCAGGTCGTCGGCGATGCCTGTTATCGGTCTTGACAGATAGCCTGCATCGTCGAGAGTGCCAATGATGTAAGCACCGATCTTGTATTTCTTCTCGTCGAGTTTGCGGAATCCGAGCTGTTCCATGAGCGAGTCCTGGAACGTGGCCTCGTTGGTGATAGGCGCCTCGTAGTGTTTGTCGTCGGGACTGCTATTGTTTACTGAGTATTTGTACGCTGCGTCATCCTCGTCGTCGTCCTTCAGGTAGTCGTCGAAGTCGTCGAGTGGGTCGTAATGGTCGTCGTCGCCTTGGTTATCCTCAAAGGTGTCGACGTTATCGTTTTCATCGAGGCTCTCGCCGTTGATGTCGTTGTATTCGTCGTGGTTTTCGCCCTCTTCGAGGGCAGGGTTTTGCATGATTTCCTCTTTGATGCGTGTGCTGAGCTCCATCGTCGGAATCTGCAGCAGTTTCATGATGAGAATCTGCTGTGGCGACAGCTTCTGAAGCAGCTTTTGCGTCTGAGTAAGTCTCTGCGAGCCCATTTTTTATTAGTACAAGCAGTTCTTAGGTGTACGTGGGAACGGGATGACGTCGCGGATGTTGCTCATGCCGGTGACGAAGAGCAGCAGGCGTTCGAAGCCGAGGCCGTAGCCAGAGTGAGGCACTGAGCCGAAGCGGCGTGAGTCGAGGTACCAGTCCATCGATTCCTTAGGAATACCTACTTCTTCCATACGTTTGAGCAGCTTGTTCATGTCGGTCTCGCGTTCTGAGCCGCCGATGATCTCGCCGATGCCTGGGAACAAAACATCCATGGCGCGGACGGTCTTGCCATCATCGTTCTGTTTCATATAGAAAGCCTTGATCTCCATCGGGTAGTCGGTGAGGATGACAGGCTTCTTGAAGTGTTTCTCAACGAGATAACGCTCGTGCTCCGACTGCAGGTCGACGCCCCATCCTGTGATAGGATACTGGAACTTGCCTTTCTTGTTGTAGTTGCAGTTGCGGAGGATATCGATAGCCTCGGTATATGTAAGGACCTGGAACGGATGCTCGAGAACGAAATGCAACTTCTCGATGAGTTCCATCGATTTCTCTTCTTCTTTCTTGTTCTTTTCTTCTTCCTGGAGACGTTTGCTGAGGAAGAGAAGGTCATCCATGCAGTTATCTAAAGCATACTGAATCAAATACTTAAGCATCTCTTCGGCGAGCTCCATGTTGTCGTGGATGTCGTAGAATGCCATCTCAGGCTCGATCATCCAGAACTCGGCGAGGTGACGTGTGGTATTTGAGTTCTCGGCACGGAAAGTAGGACCGAAAGTATAAATTTTCGACAGTGCTGTCGCTGCGAGTTCACCTTCGAGCTGTCCTGACACTGTGAGGTTTGTCGACTTTCCGAAGAAATCCTGGCTATAGTCGATCTTGCCTTCTTCGGTCAACGGCAGGTTTTTAAGGTCGAGGGTTGTCACCTGGAACATCTCGCCGGCGCCTTCGGCATCGGAGGCTGTGATGAGCGGGGTGTGGATATTGTAGAAACCCTTGCTGTTGAAGAAGTTATGGATAGCAAACACCATCGCGTGGCGGATGCGGAACACTGCTCCGAAGGTGTTGGTGCGGAAACGCAGATGAGCTATGTCGCGCAGGAACTCGAGCGAGTGTTTCTTAGGCTGAAGCGGGTAGAAGTCAGGGTTTGCCGGACCTAACAGCTCGATGCTGCTCACTGCCAGCTCCACGTTCTGACCGCTGCCTGCCGACTTCACCAGCTTTCCGATGGCCGATACCGAGGCGCCGGCGTGCATAAGCGCGAGGCTTTCCTCAGGAATCTTCTCCAAATCGATGACCAGCTGAAGGTTGTTGATGGTCGAGCCGTCGTTCAAAGCGATGAAGGCGACGTTTTTGCTGCCGCGTTTGTTGCGAACCCAGCCTTTCACATTTATCTCATTATCAAGCTCTTGCATTGCGAGAGCAGCTTTAATCTCTGTACGTTTCACGATTTTTATTCTTTAAAAATTTCAAACTACAAAATTACAAATTTTTGCTGAATTATCATATTTTATTTTTATATTTGCAAAAAAATATGAGATGAGCGCAAGCTTCGACATAAGAAAATGGTTTGAAAATCCTAAGGAATTGCTGGTCATCAGCGGTCCGTGCAGCGTTGAGAGTCGTGAGCAGCTTTTGGAGACTGCCAAGGGCTTGAGCGAGATCGACAGGGTGAAGGTGTTGCGTGGCGGCATCTGGAAGCCCCGCACACGTCCCGACGCCTTCGAAGGGATAGGCGAGAAGGGTCTCGAATGGATGCTGGAAGCCAAGCAGCGCTACGGTTTCCTGACGATGACGGAAGTGGCTGTGCCTGAGCATGTTGAACTGGCGTTGAAGCATGGCATCGACATTCTCTGGATTGGCGCCCGCACGGTGGTGAACCCGTTTTCGATGCAGGAGCTGGCGGGATGTCTGAAAGGCGTTGATGTGCCGGTATTTGTAAAAAACCCGATAGTCCCTGATTTGAAACTGTGGCTTGGCGCGTTTGAACGTCTTGGCGGAGCAGGAGTGAAGTATCTTGGAGGCATTCACCGCGGATTTGTGTCGTACGACGAGACGCATTATCGTAATGCGCCGCTTTGGGAGATACCTATCGAGCTGCTACGTTTACGTCGCGATATCCCAGTGATTACTGATATCAGCCATATCTGCGGTTGCCGCGAGTTGCTTCAGGAAGTGGCACAGACGGCTCTCGACATGGGCACTATCGGATTCATGATAGAGACGCATAACGACCCTGAACATGCCTTGACCGATGCGAAGCAGCAGATTACGCCTGAAAGTCTAAAAAAAGCTTTCAACAGCTTGGTTTTCAGAAAAAGAAAAGTTGAAGGCGATGATGTGATTCTGAATAATCTCCGTAAGGAAATCGATGTGATTGACGACGAGTTGCTGAATCTCATAGCAAAGCGAATGAATATCTCAGAAAAGATCGGCGATTTCAAGAAAGAACACAAGGTGACGGTGCTTCAGATGGACCGCTGGAAGAGTGTTATGGAAGACCATATCAACAAAGGTGTGAATCTCGGCTTGAATGAGGAATCGGTAAAGGAGATTTTCGAAATAATTCATAAGGATTCTATTGAAAGACAGTTGTGAAAAGGCATGTCGCGATAATGTTTATCATGATTCTGATTGCTGTAAATAATAAAGTTACGGCGCAGGAGACATTCGTGACAGAAGGAGAGACGGTGGTTTACAAAGTGTGTCTTGACGAAAGCATTCAAAGCGGTACGGTGTCGGATGCATTGCAGAATCTGCCTGGAGTGCGAGTGGATGTTGATGGAAACATCACTATGAGAGGTGTGTCGAAAGTTGAGATTTTTATCAACGACCAGCCGGCGCATTTTAGCGAAGATGCCAGAAAAAACTACATACAGCAGACATCGGTGACTGATGTGAAAGAAATCAGAGTGATGGTTAACCCATCGGCACGTTACACCACCGAGAGCGACACCGGAGTCATCAATATCATAACAAAAAACGAGCAAAATGGTGGACAGTCGATGAACATCGGCTTGCAAGCCAATACATTGGCGGAATATTCCCCATGGCTATCATATAGTTACAACAAAGACAAATTGTCGCTGGTGACAAATGTGAAAGGCACTTATAATCATGATATAAGTCATTCCGATTCATATAGTTATAGCTACGCAGACGAAAGTCATGACGATACCCTGAACGTGTTCAAAAACCATGATCACAAAGATTTGAAAACGGTTGTGTTGAATCTGGATTTTCAATTGAATTATAAAATAGATGCTCACAACGACGTAACTTTTTATTTGACAGGAGAGCTGGAGAAACGCAATTCAGCGGTATATGATAGTACTTATCGCAAAGATGATAATGAGTATCAATATATTACGAATGCTAAATATGATTTTTTAGGTCTTGACGGTCGTATAGGCGTTGCTTATAAGCATCTTTTTAACGATAATGGGCATTCCATTGCTGCGAATTTCAATACGATATGGATGCCTGGCGAATCGACTAATATCTCGAAACGGCATTATAATGTTGGCGATGTCATCGACAGGACTACACGCGAGCAGAATATCTATTCCGATTTTCATTGGGATGCGAAAGTGGAATACACATTACCTTATTCGAAAAAAGGAGAGCTTTATGTGGCTCTTATGAAGACGCATCGCCCTGACGGCAACAGGCTGCTTTTCGATTCGCTGGTGGGAGATGAATATGTTCGTGACACTTTGAGAACTGAGATTCGAAATTATTACACTGATAAAAATGAGGTTTTGATCAATCTTCAGCATCATCTCGGACGTTTCACGGTAAAACCTGGTGTCGACTTCGATTATACTGTGATGTCGGGCGACTTCCCGGATGAGCATCAATACGATTTTTCTAAAGATTTTTTTACTGTCCATCCGTCTATTTTTGTAACGTATAGCACTGAAAACCAGCATAATTTCAGTATCGGATATACCCATAAGACGAGCTATCCGTACGTAAGGAAATTCTCGCCGAGGATTCTTTACCAGGAAGATTCGTTTGATGTCGGAAATCCTGATCTGAAGCCAGCTTCGACGCATGTCTTCAAAGCCGAATGGACAAAATATTGGAAGAAATTCGGTTCGGTCAGCATCAATGCGTATTACAAAGGCTCATCAAACTACATCAACGATGTGCAGTTTTCGGCTTACAACCCGATTTATGGACGTTATGTCACGTACAATATGCCCGTAAATCTTGGAGGATACAATGATGCCGGCGGTGAATTCAACATCACCTACCGCCCGATGGCCATGCTTAATGTGAGGTTTTATGCTAACTTGTATAATTCACATCTCGAATACCCTCTTTCACAGAATGAGATTTACAAAAACGACATGTTTTGCTATAATCTCACGATGAATGTGTGGACGAAGCTTTGGAATAGGCTGGAACTTTATGCCTCAACATATTATAACTCGAAGACGCAGGCTTTGTACAAGTATACGCAGACACCTTACGGTATCGACTGTGGCGCGAGGATGGACTTCTTTAGAAATCGTATGTCGTTGTTAATCAATGTGAATGATTTGTTCGATTGGAACAAGACTGACAACTCGATAAGTCAACCGACCTACGAGTATTATTCGACTGAGAAGAAAAGAAGCCGTTTTGTTAGCATGGAGATTATTTTTAAGATCATATAAATTTAACGATATGACAAAAAAACTATTAACTTTTTTAATCTTTTTGATGAGCTTTAGCACACTTTTTGCCCAACAGAGGGTGATTGTGGTTATGGCTGAGAAGTATGACGACGCACATTTGTCGGTGAAGACACGCAACATGACAAAAGCTCAGCGAAGTGATTTTGATATAAATGTGAGAAAAGCGTTTTGTCAGGCGTCACAGCAGGAAGTCATTGATTTTCTTAATGGTTTTAAAGATGAAAATGCGGTAAATGAAATAATACAGTTTTGGACTTTCAATGGTTTCAGCTGTGTCGTTTCAGAAGAAATAATAGCGCAACTTGCTGAACGTCAGGATGTTGCATGCATTTATCGTGATGATAGGCGTAAGATGGTGCCCGATTTTGTTGAGACAAATGCTATAGGTACAAGAGACATCGCATGGCATGTCGGCAAGGTGAATGCGCCTCAGGTGTGGAGTTACAACGGCTCGACCGGATATAACGGCAATGGCGTGGTTGTCGCCGTCGTTGATTCGGGAGTCGATTACAACCATATCGACATTGCGGGCAGCATGTGGAATGGAGGAAGCGACTTCCCTTATCATGGCTACGATTTTGTCAATAACGACAACAACCCGATGGATGAATACTGCCACGGCACGCATGTGGCTGGAATCATAGCCGGACAAGGCAACGCGGGCACTCAGACGGGCATCGCTCCCGGAGCTAAGATTATGGCTGTCAGGGTGTTAGACGATACAGGTTATGGTACCGACACTCAGCTAATCTCGGGCGTTGAGTTTGCTGTGGAGCACGGTGCCGACATCATCAATTTGTCGCTTGGCGACCCCGATATTGGTCCGTCGATGGTGTATCGCGACATTTTTGTGACTGTTCAGCAGTCCGGTGTGGTTGCCTCGGTGGCAGCCGGTAACGTCGGTGACACGCAATACAGCTATCCGATTCCGAATAATGTCGAATGTCCGGGCAACTGTCCGCCGCCATGGCTGCATCCCGATCAGGTGAACCTTATTTCTGGTGGCACTTCAGCTGTTATCTGCGTAGGTGCGACCGATTCCAACGACTCACATTGCGGTTTTTCTTCGGTGGGTCCAGTGAACTGGCCCGACTATCCGTATCAAAACGGCGACGCCTCGCAGCCCGGACTGATACGTCCCGACATCTCGGCACCAGGCGCCAACGTCACCTCGCTGAACTACCAGACAGGCACAGGCTACGTGGCATACGATGGCACTTCTATGGCAACTCCTTGTGTATCAGGTGTCTTAGCCCTCTTACTCGAGGCGTCGCCGTCGTTGTCGCCCGCTGAGCTCGACTCCATCATCGAGCTGACGGCTGCCAATGTTGGCAATACCAAGAAAAACAACATCACTGGCTCTGGTCGTATCGACGCGCTGGCCGCCGTCAACGCTGTCTTCCATCATGGCCCGATCAACCTGACTGCCGCCTTGACTGGCGATTACGTCGACCTTAACTGGACGGCGGCCGCAAATGCCACGTCGTATAGCGTTTATCGCGACGGAATTGTCGTTGCAAATAATTTAACATCAACGAATTACACTGACCGTCTGGAATATGCTGGGAAATATACATATTATGTGAAGGCGCAGCTGAACAATGGCATGACGACCTTGCCTTCGAACTATGTAGTGGTAGATAAGATGCTCGAAATTCAGATAGTGGTATCTGATGAGACGAAGGTTTATTTGAGTTGGCACATGCCTGCAGGCATATATGATGGTTTTGAATCTGGTGATTTATCATCAAACATGTGGATTAACGACGGCACTAACCCTTGGGAGGTGACAACAGTCACGCCTAACAGCGGTACATTTTGTGTGAGGTCGACCAACAAAACGATGTTCTCGACGAGTAAGATTTCGCTCGCTGTGAACGTTGCAACTAATTGTGTAGTAAGCTATTACGCAAAAATAAGCTGCTTACCGTTGAACGGCGGCGGCTTCTTCATCGACAATGTGCAGTATGGTCAGACCATCAAAGACGAGGTGCCTTGGACTAAGTATTCGGTGGCATTGAGTCCAGGCAACCATCTGCTTGAGTGGAAATACGGCAACCAGCTCACTGAGGGCGACTATGAGAACGCCTTTTATATCGACGACATCACTGTAGGAAATACCTACGACGTTTATCGCTCCAACTGTGATGGTACTGGCATGACTCTGATAGCAGATGATATCATGACTCCGTATTCTGTTGATAATGATTGGGTTACGCTGCCAATAGGACTATATAAATATGGCGTATGTATTAATAACGACAGCAACATTTATTGGTCGATATGCATAGATAAGGATTATCAGGGTGTAGGTGAAAATGTTGTGGCCGATGTGATGGTTTACCCGAATCCGGCAAAGGATATTATCGTCGTTGTGACAAATGATTCATCCGTACAACGCGTTGATTTGTATGACGTTACGGGTCAAAAGGTGATATCCTCGACCGAAACGGAAATCAATGTTTCGGAATTGGAATCGGGGATTTATTTCGTCAATATCTTGACGGAAAAAGGTGCATTTACTAAGAAAGTGACAGTTGTGAGATAATCAGAAACGGTAGTAGAGGACGAATTCGAGCACGTCGTTGAAGGCACCGAAAAATCCGAAACGATGGGTGCCGTAATTGCTGAAGTTGCCCGCGTAAGCTGAGTTTATCGAGGTTATTACGCGGGTTCCTAATTGGAGTTTTTTACCGTCGAGGTTTATTTTAACACCAAGTATTCCATTGAGACACAATCCTTTCCATCGACTTGAAGGCTCGTTTCCGCCGAGGGTTCTCTGGTTGGTTTTAACAAGTACATCGACGCTGGCACCGGCTTCAAATGCTATCCAGTCGAGATTGCGTCCGTTGATGTTTAGAAAGCCGAGATTTGCCGAAGCGACGAGCGGAAGTTCCACATACTCAAGGTGAATCTTGAATTGATACGGGTCTTCGGCACTTGATTTCGCACCTTTTTGGATATACTTGATTTCAAATTGAGTTTCGAAGATATCTGAAAGTTCCAATCCGACGAAGAAACCGCCTGTGAAGCCTATCTTGTGGAAGCCGTTGTTATGGTCGCCGTCAATCTGGGAAGTGGTGCCGCCTATAGCGAAGCCGCCGTAGAAGGGTTGGGTGCGAGCAACAAACACTAACAATATAAATGATATAACAAATATTAACTTCTTCATACTTCTCTTTTTATACAGTAATACATTAATTCTTTCAATGCCTTTTTTGCCTCGCAATCGGGGGCGTTATTCAGTTGATTTTCAGCCTGTTGGATGAAAAATTTCATTTTTTCTTCACAATATTGCAAGCTGTTTTTTTCGTTGGCTTGTCGGATTATGCAGTCGACGGTGCGGCGGCGTTTTCTGCTGAGCCGTATCTTGTTGATTATCAATGTTCTTTCGATGGCGGAGCTTTCTTTAAGAAGATGGATGAGCGGCAGCGTCATCTTATGCTCGCAGATGTCGTTGCCGTAGCCTTTTCCCGAATGGTTATCTGGTTGATAATCAAAGATATCGTCGCGAATCTGAAAAGCAGTTCCCGCATTGATGCCGAACTGTCGCATATTTTGCACCTGTTCGGGTGTCGCGCCTGCCGAAACGGCTCCGATGGCGCAGCAAGAAGCGATCATTGAAGCGGTTTTTTTCTCGATAATCTTATAATAATCCTCTTCGGAGATATCGAAATTTTTAGCTTTCTCAAGTTGGAAAATCTCGCCTTCGCTCATATTTTTCACCGTCTCCGAAATCATGTCAAGCATCTGATAGTCACGGTTTTCGAGAGCAATCATCATGCCTTTCGAAAGAAGGTAATCACCTGCCAAGACTGCGATTTTGTTTTTATACATCGCGTTGATGGAGGCAAAACCGCGGCGCTCGGAAGCGTCATCAACCACATCGTCGTGAATCAGAGTGGCAGAATGCAATAATTCGATAAAAGTTGCGGCACGATAAGTGCTGTCTGTGACCTTGCCGAAGCATTTCGCCGAAAGGAAAACGAAGAGCGGACGCAGCTGTTTCCCCTTGTGTTTCAAGGTGTAACGACCGATTTTATCCAACAAAGAATTGTCGGAGTGCAACGCATCCTGATAAAAATCCTCAAAATGCCTAAGCTCGTCGGAAACCGCTGATTTTATGTCGTCGAGATCCATCATTTCTTAATTAAAGTGCAAAATTAATTAAAAATTTTGTTATTTGAATAAAAAGTTATAATTTTGAAGTTTGAAATAAAAGGCAGAATTATTTTTAAAAATTTTATAAGTAATTGAATATCAACTAAATACATTTTAACATGAAGAAAGACACAAAGGTTTTTAACCTTATCCGTAAAGAAAAAGAGCGTCAGATGCACGGCATCGAGCTTATCGCTTCTGAAAATTTCGTCAGCGACCAGGTGTTGAAGGCCATGGGTTCGGTGATGACAAACAAATACGCAGAAGGTTATCCGGGCAAGCGTTACTACGGCGGTTGCCAGATTGTTGACCAGACCGAGCAGATTGCCATCGACCGCGCTGGTGAACTCTTCCAGGCAAAATTCGTCAACGTGCAGCCGCACTCAGGCGCACAGGCCAACATGGCAGTGCTTCTCGCATGCTTGAAGCCGGGTGACACCTTCATGGGCCTCGACCTCTCGCACGGCGGACACCTCTCACACGGTTCACCGGTCAACTCATCAGGTATCCTCTATAACCCAGTGGCATACGAAGTGAATAAGGAAACCGGTATGGTCGACTACGACGACATGGAGAAGAAAGTCGCTCAGTACAAGCCGAAACTCATCATCGCCGGTGCTTCAGCATATTCACGTGACTGGGACTATGCTCGTATGCGTAAGGCAGCTGACTCAGTCGGCGCTATCCTTATGGCTGACATCTCACACCCGGCAGGTCTTATCGCCCGCGGCATCCTCAACGACCCGTTGGAGTATTGCCATATCGTGACAACAACCACACACAAGACCCTCCGTGGACCACGTGGCGGTATGATCATGATGCGTGAAGACTTCCCGAATCCTTGGGGCTTGACAACACCTAAGGGTGAAGTGAAGATGATGTCGGCATTGCTCAACAGCGCAGTGTTCCCAGGCGTCCAGGGCGGACCACTCGAGCACGTCATCGCATCAAAGGCAGTCGCTTTCGGCGAGGCTTTGACAGACGAATACTTCGAGTACATCCTCCAGGTGAAGAAGAACGCAGCTGCAATGGCAAAGGCATTCAGCGACAGAGGTTACAACATCATCAGCGGTGGCACAGACAACCACTTGATGCTCATCGACCTCCGTTCGAAGTTCCCGGAAATCACAGGTAAGATGGTTGAGAACACCCTCGTTCAGGCTGACATCACAGTCAACAAGAACATGGTGCCGTTCGACAGCCGTTCACCATTCCAGACCTCAGGTCTGCGCGTCGGTACTCCAGCTATCACAACACGTGGTTTGAAGGAAGACATGATGGAGCCAATCGTTGACTTGATCGACGACGTCATCAGCCACATCGACGACACCAAGAAACTCGAGGCAGTGAAGGCTAAAGTGAACGAAATGATGGCCGACAGACCATTGTTCGCTTGGTAAACAGAATTCGTTATAAAAAAAGGCGGGTTTCGGCCCGCCTTTTGTTATAATGAAATCACCTCATCCATTTTAATGTCATTCGGCTCGGTCGGCACCTCATCGACCAACTGGAAATTGAAACAGATTCCTATTCGCTTTATGCTCAGATGTTTACATAAAAATCGATCGTAATAGCCGCGGCCACGTCCGATGCGGTTGCCGTTACGGTCGAAAGCGACACCTGGCACCACGATGAGGTCGTAGTCGCCAGTGTATGGCTCGTTTTGAGGTTCCAAAATATTGAAATCACCCACGGCAAAGCCCGTGTTTTCGGCAAGTTCAACAGGGATAATGTCATCGCCGACCACAGTCGGAAGGATGATTTTCTTTTTATGACGCCATTTCTCGAGGAAGGCCTGAGTCTGCACCTCATCGGGTAAAGCGCTGTAAATCATTACGATACGCGCTTTATGGAAGTCGGGATGCTGCTCCAGTTTGGATAAAATAACCTCCGACTGCTCAAGAAGTTGCTCTTTGGTGTGCTGTTTCTTAAGTAGTTTGATGTTGGCGCGAAGCTCTTTTTTGTCCATTATTTGAACCACTTCGTGAGATTGCCTCTCAGAAGAAGGTAATAAACTGCGATTCCAATCCAGCTTGTGATGACGACTAATATGCTGATGACGATTTTTGTAAGAATGTTGATTGGCTGACTGAGGATTTCGAGGACTGCCAACACTCCGAGGATGACACCTACTACGTAAATAATTGTTGCTACCATAATTCTAAAAATTTTTGCAAAATTACGAAAAAATATCTATCTTTGCAAAAAATGAATTGCTATGAAAAAATTATTGATTGTCATCTTGGTTTTAGCCGTCTTGGCTTTGTTCATGAAAGTTACCGTTCCGCAGCCGGAGAAGCATCGCCAGGCAGCGCAGCAGAAGTTGAATTCGCTGGTTGGACAGAAACTGTCAAGTTTCCAGGGATTACAGTCGGTTGCAGAGGGCGACGACTTCGACATCAGGGCATGGTTTAACGTGGCATTAGACCAACTCGAGGTGAAGGATTACTTCGTTTGCAACGTCGGAATGATCACTTACGAGGGCTCGACTTATCCTTTGACAGTCGGCGTTTTCAATAAGGTTTTCGTCTTGACCGATTACAAAGACGAGATTCAGAAAGCCGGCAAGAAGGTCGACGAATACAAGAAAAAGCTGGAATAGCTTTATTCACTCATCGACGCATCCCAGAATTTCTCGGCATCGGTGGTGACGATATAGCCCTCTTCGTAGTAGAATGGCTTAAATCCTGATGGAATCAAGTTGACGTAGCTGTTGCGGTCGACGCCTTCCACTTTATAATCTTCCTGGTAATACGACAGCGTTCCCCAGCTAGCGAACCAATAGGTGTTTTTCGCCATGTAGGAATAATAATCTTTGTCTCTTTGAGCCTTGCCGAATGCAGGATGCATCAGCATTTTCTCGCCAGAGATGTATTTTTCGCGCATCTCTTTAAGCGACAATGGCGTTCCGTTTTTGTCGGTGACATAATGTCCGCCCATATCGGTGTCGACCATAGCCCACTTGTTGAGTTCAGGCAGCCAAACCTCATTGACGACATGGCAATCGGGGTCGTCCTTGTCTTGCGGCAGGCATGTGATGTATCTTGCTTTGATATCTGCCGAAAGGAACAATTCAAAAGCGAAAATGCTATGCAGACGGCAGTTGAAAGCCGGCTCGACGTCCTTGATATATTCCCACAATCCGATGGCGTTCACATCTTTAGGCCATTTCTTCTGGTTGGCGTGCGGGATGTTTGATGACACAAACTTGCCGATTGCGACGGTTTTCTCCCAAGTGGTTGCATTTTCAGGATAAAGCGTGTCAAGTTGGAAATACTCGCGAATTTCTTGTGCTCTTTCTGGTTTTTGAACGATTTTCATTTCAAAAACATTGGTGTCGGCGGCATATTCGCCTGATGTGCGCAGCAATTCGACACGTTTGTTGAGTAATCCATAGTTGTTTTTGTCGATATAGACATCGTATTTTGGTTCGATGATCCAGATAATAATACCGGCGATAACTGCAAGAATGCCAATAATGGCAAAGATGTTTCTGATAATAGAGTAAGTTTTTTTCATGGTTAATTAACGTTATTTTCTTTCAGAACGCAAAAATAGAGATTTTGCTGCATACATTTGTAAAAAAAAGTAGAGACGCCATATTATGACGTCTCTACGGTTTACGTTTCAGGAAATTTTATTTCCCTTCACTCAGTTTCTTGTATCCTTCATAGCGGAGCTTAGCAAACTGCTCGGTCTTGGCGAACAGCTCTTTTGCTTCCTCTGGGAAGGTCTTCAGCAGTGAGTTGTAACGGACCTCACCCATGATGAACTGCTGGAACTTGCTCCAGTCTGGCTCTTTGCTGTCGAGGTGGAAACCGTTCTGACCTGCTTCTTCCTCAGCTGGGTTGAAGCGCCAGAGGTGCCAGTAACCGCAATCGACGGCGAGTTTCTCTTCCATCTGTGAGTGGCCCATACCAATCTTAATGCCGTGGTTGATACATGGAGCGTAGCAGATGACCAGTGATGGTCCCGGATATGCTTCAGCTTCCTTGATTGCCTTGAAATACTGGGCTTGTGATGAACCCATTGCCACCTGTGCCACATAAACGTAGCCGTAGCTCTTGGCAATCATGCCGAGGTCTTTCTTGCGAACCTTCTTACCTGATGCAGCGAACTTGGCGACAGCGCCGGCTGGTGTGGCCTTTGATGACTGACCGCCTGTGTTCGAGTAAACCTCAGTGTCGAGGACGAGGACGTTGACGTCTTCGCCTGATGCGAGCACGTGGTCGAGGCCGCCGAAGCCGATATCGTATGCCCAACCGTCACCACCGAAGATCCACTGTGACTTCTTCACGAGATGATCTTTAAGGTCGAGGATCTGCATGCACTTGTCGCAGCCGCATTTCTCGCAACCGGCAACTATCTTGTCAGCCAACTCAGCTGTCTTGATGCCGTCTTCACGGTTGTCGATCCATGCCTGGAACAGCTTCTTGAGGTCGTCGCTGCAGCACTTGCAGTTGGCGATAGCGTCTTTCATGATGAGCTCGATGCGGTCGCGGAGCTTACGTGTGGCTGTTGCCATACCGAGACCGAACTCAGCGTTGTCTTCGAACAATGAGTTAGCCCATGCCACGCCCTTGCCTGAACGGTTGTTCTTGCAGTAAGGTGTCGCAGGTGCCGAACCGCCGTAGATTGACGAGCAACCTGTTGCGTTGGCGACGAGCATTCTCTCACCGAAGAGCTGTGTGATGGTCTTGATATAAGGTGTCTCACCGCAGCCGGCGCAGGCGCCCGAGAACTCGAACAACGGCTGTGCGAACTGGCTGTTCTTGGTGTTGGCGTATTTGTCGATGAGGTTGTCTTTGTAGGTGACTTTCTTCTGACCGTACTCCCAGTTCTTGGCTTCGTCGAGCTGGCTCTCGAACGGTTTCATCACCAATGCTTTCTCCTTAGCAGGGCAGACGTCTGCGCAGTTGCCGCAGCCTGTGCAGTCCATGACTGAAACCTGCATTCTGAAGTGCATGCCTGCCAATTCCTTCGGCATCTTGACGTCGATGGCGTTCATGCCCTTCGGAGCTTTCTTCATCTCTGCATCTGTCATGACGACAGGGCGGATTGCTGCGTGAGGGCAGACCAAAGCGCACTGGTTGCACTGGATACAGTTGGCTGGGTTCCACTCAGGAACGACAGTTGCGACGCCACGTTTCTCGTAGGCCGTTGTACCTGCCGGGAATGTACCGTCGACGATGTCTTTGAATGCGCTCACTGGGAGGTCGTTACCGCACTGGGCGACCATCGGACGCATCACCTTGTTGATGAACTCAGGATCGTTGGCGTTGTGCTCGAACACGAAGTCTGTTGTGCAGTCGAGTTTTGCCCATTCGGCCGGGATCTCAACCTTTGTGATCTCACCGCCGCGGTCGACAGCTGCGTAGTTCATGTTGACGATGTCTTCACCCTTCTTACCGTAGCTCTTCACGATGAACTTCTTCATCTGCTGAACAGCGAGGTCGTAAGGGATAACGCCTGAAATCTTAAAGAATGCGCTCTGGAGGATGGTGTTGGTACGGTTACCAAGGCCGATCTCAGCTGCAATCTTAGTAGCGTCGATGATGTACATATTAATATTGTTGAGAGCGAGATATTTCTTCACATAGTCTGGAAGATGTTTCTTTGTCTCAGCAACGCTCCATGGTGAGTTGTAGAGGAATGTTCCGTTCTTCTTCAAGCCACGGAGGCAGTCGTATTTCTTAAGATATGACGGGACGTGCACTGCCACGAAGTCAGGTGTGCCGACGAGATAAGGAGCCAAGATTGGCTGGTCGCCGAAACGGAGGTGTGAGCAGGTGTAGCCGCCTGATTTCTTTGAGTCGTAGTCGAAGTAAGCCTGGCTGTACTTGTTGGTGTTGTCGCCGATGATCTTAATGGAGTTCTTGTTAGCACCCACAGTACCGTCAGCGCCGAGGCCGTAGAACTTGGCTTCGAATGTGCCCTTTGGAAGGATAGAGATTTCTTTACCAACCTTGAGTGAACGGTGTGTCACGTCGTCGTTGATACCGACGGTGAACTGGTTCATTGGTTTTGCTGAAGCGAGGTTCTTGTAAACTGCCAAGATCTGAGCTGGTGTGGTGTCTTTTGATGACAAACCGTAGCGACCGCCGATGATGAGAGGCTTGCATTCTGCCGGGATATCTTTGCAATTTGCAAATGCTTCGACGACATCGAGATACAGAGGATCGCCGTTTGCGCCCGGTTCTTTTGTTCTGTCGAGGACACAGATACGTTTCACAGTCTCAGGAAGGACAGCACCGAGGTACTTCACGCTGAATGGACGATAGAGGTGAACTGTCACGAGGCCGAGTTTCTTGCCTGCTTTGTTCTCTTTGTCGATGACGGTCTTGATGACGTCGTTGACTGAACCCATTGCGATGATGACGTCTGTTGCGTCTTTTGCGCCGTAGTATACGAATGGAGCATATTCACGACCTGTGATCTTGCTCAGCTGTTTCATATATTTTGCTACGATGTCAGGAAGAGCGTCGTAGTATTTGTTCTGCAACTCTCTTGTCTGGAAGTAGATGTCAGGGTTCTGTGCTGTACCGCGTGTCACAGGGTGCTCTGGGTTAAGAGCTCTGTCGCGATAAGCCTTCAAAGCCTTGTAGTTGACGAGCTTGCGGAGTTTCTCCATGTCGGCTGCTTCAACCTTCTGGATCTCGTGTGATGTGCGGAATCCGTCGAAGAAGTGGAGGAACGGCACGCGGCCTTCGATTGCTGCGAGGTGTGCAACAGGGGCGAGGTCCATGATTTCCTGCACTGAGCTTGTTGCCAACATTGCGAAACCTGTCTGGCGGGCGCTCATCACGTCGGCGTGGTCGCCGAAGATTGACAATGCCTGTGCTGCGAGAGCACGTGCTGAGACGTGGAATACGCCTGGGAGCAACTCACCGGCGATTTTGTACATGTTAGGGATCATCAGCAACAAGCCCTGTGATGCTGTGTAGGTGGTGGTCAAAGCACCAGCCTGCAATGAGCCGTGCACTGCGCCTGCAGCACCAGCTTCTGACTGCATCTCAACGACTTTCACTGTGTCGCCGAAAATATTTTTCTGACCTTTTGCTGCCCATTCGTCGATATACTCTGCCATCGGTGATGACGGGGTGATAGGATAAATGGCGGCAACTTCGCTGAACATGTAGGCAACATGGGCCGCAGCCTGGTTACCGTCACATGTCATAAACTTTTTTTCTGCCATATTTCTTTCTTATAGTTTAAGATTATTTCTCTTCGTGTTGGCAACCTTCATGCTGATGCTGGCAACCTTCGTGGTTTCCTTCGCATTTGTGGCCTTCTTCGTGCTTGCAACCTTCGTGTTTGCACTCATGTTTGCCTTCGCACTTTCCTTCGCATTTCTTTTCACCTTCTTTGCAGCATTTGTGCTCGCCTTCTTTGCAGCATTCAGGTTTTGGCATGTTGGCCTTCATTTCCTGCATTTTCTTTGCCATGTCGATGACTTCAGCTCTCTGGTTCTCGTCGAGGTTTTCCCAGTTGGCGAGGGCTTCGACCATCTTATCCATGCAGCACATCATCTCCGGGCAAGGTGCCTGATCGTGATGATCGCACTCATGGTGTTTCTCGCACTGCTCTTTCTTATCTTTGCAGCACTCTTTCTGTTCGCAATTCTCTTTGTTTTCCTGTTTGTCGCAGCATGATGTCATCAAAAATGCTGCAAGACCTAATGTTAAAAATAACTTTTTCATTTTAGTATTTTTTTAATGTTAAACAATTTATTCCTTTATATCCAAAATATAAACCACCTCGTCGTCGCGCTTCATCAGGTGCTGCTCGCGGGCGACCTTCTCGAGTAGGGCAGTGTCGCTCTTCAAGGCGTTGAGCGTCTGCTCCTGCTTCTCGATTTCACGGTCGTAATACTCCACTTCCTTCTTCATTTTGCGCAGCTTGCGATAGCTTCTCCCTTGCTCGAAAATGTTGTATTGGTCAATAAAGACAATGAGTGCGGCGAATATCAACGTCGCAATGACATATTTGTTCGAAAACTTCTTTATAACGTCCTTAAAACTCATCGTCTAAATTTTTGCAAAGATACAAATTTTTCTCGTAAGATTTGAAGATATAAGATTTTTTTGTTATTTTTGCGAAAAATAAGAAAATTATCATGAAAAGACTAATTTTTGCTTTGATTTTGACGTCTGTCGGCCTTGCATTATATTCGCAAGACGATGAGTATCAAAAATATCTCGAATCGCAAAAAAAGCAATATCAGCAAAGCATCAATGCGTATCAAAAGGACATGCAGCAGAGAAGTCAGGAAATGCAGGACTTTATCGATAAGCAGAATGCCGAATTTGCCGATTTTATGGCCAAACAATGGGAGCTTTTCAACGATTTTGCCAAAGATCAGGTCGAGATGAACAAGCCGAAGCCGACGCAAGTGCCTGTCGCTACTGTGAATAACGAAGAGAAACAGTTCTCTTCGAAAGAAATTCAATATACGAAAGAGGTTGAACTGCCGAAGGTGACGCATGCCACGGCGGTGACGATAGAGAAGGAGGAGGATAACAAATACGAGCAGCGTGTGAGCGTCGACGAGAAAGGCGTGAAAAACGTGCCGATGAGCGACATGGAGAGGTCGAAAAAACTTGCAATCGACAACAGCAACAACCTTTTGCTGAATTTCTACGGTCGTCAGGTGAATGTGCATTTTGACCCGAAACTGAGGATAAAAAGCACTGGCATCGATGAGAAAAACGTGTCGGAATACTTCAAAAAAATTGCAAAATGCCAGAACGAGACGCAGGCTTTGTGGGGTGAGATGAAAGGCATCGTCGACCAGTTCGGACTCAACGAATGGGGCTATTTCTGTCTGCTCCGCACCCTGTCGGAGAAGGTGTTTTCGAATGTCAACGACCGTGTGATGTTCTGTTTTTACATGCTGCGTAACGAAGGCGGCTTCAAGACGCGTATCGGTCGTGGTAAAGACTCGGGAAACCTCACGCTTCTGATAGCTCTCGACAACAGCAAACAGGTGTATTCCTACACTTTCTTCCGCTTTGACGACGACTCGAAAGGCAACAAAGTGAAATATTACTGCGTGTATGGTGGCGGCAAGGCCAACGAGGCGGTTTATTCGTACAGCTTCAGCGAGCAAGATGCGGCGAAACGCCAGATGACGCTGGACTTCACGAAGAACCTCAATATGGGAGAGTGTAACGTGAACCGCGAGCTGAAGCTGACTAAGGATAAGAAGATAACGCTGCCTTACAACAAGTCGCACATAGCCTACCTCGACGACGTTCCGATGACGGTGTTCCCGATTTATTTCACCACGGCGCTACCTATCGAATCGCAGAAGGTGCTGCTCAACACCTTCGACCAGATGAAGAAAGACTACACCCCGACGCAGTTTATCGGGATGCTGCTGCATTTCGTGCAGACGGGCTTCGAATACAAGACCGACGAGGAGCAGTTCGGATATGAGAAATATTTCTATCCCGAGGAGGTGATAGGATACCCTTACTGCGACTGCGAAGACCGGTCGGCGTTGTTCGCCTGGCTGGTGGAGCGCTACACCAACGCGAAGGTGATCGGATTGCAGTACGAAGGCCACGTCGCCACGGCAGTGTACTTCGGCGACAATGCCGACGTGAAAGGCGACGGATTTATGTACGGCGGCAAGAAATATTACGTTTGCGACCCGACATACATCAACGCGTCGATCGGAATGACGATGCCGCAGTACAAAGGAAAGACTCCGAAAGTTATAAAATTGAAAAAATAAATTGATAATTGACAATTGAAAATTGATAATTATTTTCGGTTCAAGTAGTTCAAGAGGTTTAAAAAGTTCAAGAGGTTATGAATCAACTGAATAACTGAATAACTGAACAACTGATAACAAAAAAAGCTATGAATAAGAAATTTTGGATAACGATTTTGATAATCATTGCGGTGGCGGGTGCCGCCGTGGCGTCATATTTCATTTGGTTCCACCACGACTACGTCGAGCCGGAAGTGCTTGAGCCGGAGGTGTTTCACGATGTGGAGTTCGATGAAGACCTCCTGATTGGGGTTTGGAAAGAAGACGAAGTGTATTATCGTTACAACGAAGACGGAACCGCAGTAACATGGGACCTTTCAGAAGACGTGATGGAAGACGAAGGTACACAACTGACATGGACGCTCGAGGGCGCTCTCTTCACACATTATTACCAGATGGAAATCGGCGGAATAATTCCTAAAGTCTTCAATATGAAGGTTTTAGAGTTGGATTCGATGGAATATAACGACGATTACGGTGTGAATCACACCTTTACGAAGGTTCAGGAACTGCAGCTTATTCAGTAAACCTCTTCATCACGACGTAAGCCTCGGGGATGCCAAGCTCTCCGGCCTTACTTAAGTCTTTGATAGCCTGTGACTTCTTGTTGAGATAAAGCTCTGTCAAGGCGCGGTTGTAATATGCCTCGCCGAGGCTCGGCTCGTATTTTATGGCCATGGTGTAGTCGTCGATGGCCTTCTGGAACTCCTGCATCTGCAGGTGGATGTTGCCCATGTTATACCACACATAAGGATTGCGTTTGTTTTTAGCCCAGACTGTCGTTATCGTCGTCAGCGACTGCTGATAATCGGGCTTCTCCTGGGTGGGAGTGAAGCTCTCGTTGGTGCGCTTTTGCGTGATATATATGGTATTTTCGTAGTTTTTGTCGGTTACCACGAGTTCAGCTTTGGCATTCTGAACCACCGAAAGATTTATTCCTGCATAAACACCGAAAACCGGGTCGTCGAGCAGCTCGGTAAACAGATTTTCGCTTCGCTGATAGTTGAAAATCTCGAAGTTGTAAACGCCATTCAAGAATTTTTTAAGCGATGGATTATCAATACTTTCAATGATCGAATCGTTGAGGAACGACTTATGGTTTTCGTTAAATATATCGTTCACGATATAAATTATTTTGCCGCCTAGATTGGTGTTTTGCGACAGCTGGCTGAGTGTGGCGTCGATGTAATAGTTTTCGCTGTCGCTGATGTTGACGATGAACGAGCCTCGCGGCTTGATGTTGATGTCGGAGAACTGTATCAGGCTCTTCTGGCGGTTGCCGTCGACGAAGTCTGATTCGAAGCTGATGATTTTGTTGTAATCCATCTTCGAATACTGGGCGTAGAGCGAGTCGATGTTGGCTTTGTCTTCGTTCACGTAGGCCATGATCTGCTTGGCGTGCCACTGGTCTTGCTCCGCTCCGCGTATGTCGTCCTTCTCATATTTCACCACCGCCCGGTTTATCCACGCGTCGATGAAGTCGGGGAACAGCTCGATGACCTTGGTGAAATCGGCTTCGGCAGCGTCCCAGTCTTTCATTCTGTAGAAGAGAATGCCTCTGTTGAAGTATCCGTAGATGTTTTGCGGGTTGATTTCGATTACCTTATTATATAAAGCTAGGGCGAAGTCGTATTCCTCGAGCATCGAATAGATGATGGCGCGGTTGAAGTAGGTGAGGGCGTTACGTTGGTCGAGTTGGTTCACCTTTTCGTAGTCCTTCAACGCCGCGGTGGTGTCACCGAGGTTAAGGTATGCCACGGCTCTGTTGAAATAGATGAGCGGGTTGTCTTTGTCCATGCGCAACGCGGCGTTGAAGTCGTCCATCGCCGCCTGGTATTCGTCGCGTTCGAGTTCGATCATGCCACGTCTCACAATCGCTTCAACGTTGAAGAAGTCGTTATACACCGCGCTGTTCATATCGCTGAGCGAGCCGTCGAGGTCGTTGAGGTAACGCTTCGCTATGCCTCGTGAGATGTAGGCGTTGGCGTTGTCGGGGTTGATGATCAGCGCGGTGTCGAACTCTGCCACGGCATCGGGGTAGTTGTTCAAGTGCATGAGCGTCGAGCCCGACGCTATGTGCAGGTCCTCGCTGAACGGGTCGAGACTGATGGCATGCCGGAAGTCGGACATGGCATCGGCGTAGTTGGAGAGCCTGTCGTTGGCCACGCCACGGTAATGGTATGCCCTCACGTACAGCGGATGTATCTCCAGGGTGCGCGTAAAATCGTCGACGGCTCCGCTGTAGTCGCTCAAGCTGTATTTTGCTATTCCGCGAAGGAAATATGCCTCAAAGTCGTTGGGTTTTGCGATGATGGCGATGTTGAAATTCTTAATCGCCTCGGTGTAGTTCTCCTTCGACAACTCGATCTTACCCATCAGCACGTAATGCCTGTGGTTGATCTGCGCGCTCATCTCCGCGAGGGGAACGATGAGGAAAAACAATATGACGATAAGCTTTTTCAACTATTTCTGGTATTTCATGAAAGCCTCCATGATGGCTTCCTGATAGGTCTTCGACACGGTGATGTCCTTGATGCTGGTGGTGTCGAACTGAATGATAAACTCCGTCTGGTCTTTCTTCAGTGAAGTGACGTGGAGCAGGTTGATCATAAACGAGCGGTGGCAGCGCTGGATAGGCGTCTCGCGCAGGTCATCGGACAGCTTCTTGAGGTTGGTTCGCAGGAAGAAATCGACGATGCGGTCGTTGCTTATATATTTGATAATTACGTAGTTATCGGCCGCTTCGGCGTAGAGTATGTTTTCCACGTTGATTGAGAGACGGATCTCGCCTTTTTCATCTTTAAGATGCAGGATATTACTTTCGCCGCTTCTCTCGCCAAGTTCTTTAATTCTATTCTTAAGATATTGATTATCAAGGAAAAGAAGAGAGATAGTGTAGGGAATAAGCAGCATCCATACTGTGTTGGCCGTCGATTTTTTAAAGATGGCGAAGATGGCTTCCCAGAGTGTCATCTCGGGGTTGTCGTTGAGGAAGTTGTCGATGAATCCTACCTTATAAGCGATGAAAGTGTAGAATATCGACAATATCACGGCGTCGCTGACCATCCAGATGATGTAGTCGGGGAAGGTGATCTGTACTTTTTTCACCACGAGGTTCATGATGACGCGGCTCAGCGATACCAGCACCATGCCGATGAGCACCATGAGCGACGAGTACAGGAAATAGTTGGCGCTGTTGTTGTTGTGAATCCAGGTCTCCGAGTTGAAAGGCCTGAAGATGTTGATGAACACCAGAGAATAAACAGTGGTGAAGAGTATCATCCTCACCACGTTATTAGTTTCCAACAGGTAGCTTGGTAGCTCCTTGTTGCCAAAAATCTTAAGTTTATACTTCCGGGTATCCACTACTGAAGTTTGAATACGATAGGCAGAGTGTAAGCCACACGCACCGGGTTACCGCGCTGCTTGCCAGGTTTGAATTTAGGCAGGCTTTGCACTACGCGCACTGCTTCTTCGTCGCAGCCGCCGCCGATACCACGGAGCACTTTCACGTTGGAGATTGAGCCGTCTTTCTCGACGACGAATCCCACGAACACCTTACCCTGGATGTCGCTTTCACGAGCCATCATAGGGTATTTGAGGTTCTTCTGAACGTATTCAAGAAGCTTGGCCGGACCGCCAGGGAACTCAGGGTTCTCTTCCACAGAGAGGAACACTTCCTCTTCCTGGATATCTTCTTCTTCAATTTCAGGAGCTTCGTAGACGTATTCTTCGATGATTTCGTCCTGGTCGACTTCAGCGTTGATATCGATATCTTCAACTTCGACGTCGTCTTCCACCACCTGGATCTGTGTCACCTGTGGCTTTGGAGTCTGAATCTCAGGCTTTGGCTGTTCCTGCTTGGTGATTTCAACCATCTCCTCTTCCATCACTTCAACCTGACGGGCGAAGGTGTCGAGGTTCTGCTTGTCGTAGCTTCTGTATTCAAACACACGCCAAACAACAAACAATGCGATGACCAATCCGACGAGAGTGAAAGTCAATTTCTTGCTGTCAAGATCCGCTTTTGGTGATTTTTTTATTTCCATGATTCTAAATTTTATTCTTATTCAAATAACGCTGCGAAGTTAGCAAAAATTATTGAATTATGTATTAATTTTTTATCATTTTTTTTCGAAAAATGATTTTAAAGACGAAAATGCCTAATACACAACCGATTACGTCGGCGAAAAAATCGTAGATGCTGCCGCATCGTCCTTTAAAGACATACGCCTGAAGCACTTCCGTAAGGGCGCCGTACGATATCGCGATGAGCAATGTAACCCATTGAAGCTTAATGCGATATGATTTCCCGCTTTCGCAGAATTCTTTCCTGTAGCCGATTATCACCGAGAATGCGAAGCAGGCGAACATGACGCAATGCATGATTTTGTCAGGTCCGAGCCATTCCCAAAATGTCCTGACTTTAGGAAAATAAGACCCCGGCAGACCGCATAGTATCATGATGATGATACCGCATATCAAGCCGGGGTAGATATGTCTTGTCAGACGTTCCAATTATCCGATGAGGGCTTTGTAACCTTCTGCGTCGAGGAGGTTGTCCATCTCGGCTGCGTTGGTCACTTCGACTTTGATGATCCAGCCTTCGCCGTATGGGTCGCTGTTGACTTTCTCTGGAGCGTCGGCGAGTTCTTCGTTGAATTCGATGACTTTGCCGCCCACTGGCATAAACATCTCTGATGATGTCTTCACTGCCTCGATGGTGCCGAATGTCTCTTCAGCCTCGAGAGTCTCATCCAATGTGTCGACGTCGACGAAAACGATGTCGCCAAGTTCGTGTTGTGCATAGTCGGTGATACCGATGTAAGCATTGTCGCCTTCTAAACGGATCCACTCGTGATCCTTAGTGTACTTTAAGTTTGTAGGAATATTCATATTTTTTATTTAAAATTTAAAATTCAAAAATTCAAAAATTCAAAAATTCAAAATTGTATCGCAATAATTTACACCGCAAAAATACAATTTTATTTGCATCAAAATTAAT
>LUZN01000013.1 GCA_001603665.1 Bacteroidales bacterium Bact_22 | reverse complement strand
TATTTTATGATATTATTTTGATATCATTTTCACATCGCAAAAATACAACATATTTTATAATATGCAAGCTTTTTTTAAAAAAATTTAAGAAAATTTAAAAAATTATTTAATCACTTGATTATCAAGCAATTTTGCGAACGCAATCTTAAACCAAGCGGTATAATTTTGAGGATTTTTCTCGATATCCTTAGTGATATTCGCAACCGTTTCGTATTTATACGACTCCACTTCTGCCCTATTAATAATAGGTGTCGCATCGGTAGTGCCGATGAACACATGATCAAACTCATGCTCGATGAGACCCTGCATCACGTCGGCCTTGTAGATGAAGCTGAACACCTCTTTGAGGTCGCACTCCATCCCCATCTCCTCCATCAGGCGGCGTTTGGTGGCATCAGCTAATGACTCTCCGTCACGCGGATGGCTGCAGCAGGTGTTGGTCCACAAGCCCGGGGTGTGGTATTTCGTGAGCGCACGCTGTTGGAGCAGCATCTCCCCTTTGCTGTTGAAGATGAAAATCGAGAAGGCACGGTGCAGCGTCGGGTTGACGTGAGCCTCTTGCTTCTCCATCAATCCGATTTTATTGTCTTGATTATCAACGAGGACGACGTATTCGGGCATGGTTTAAACGTTGAATCTGATGTTGATGATGTCACCGTCCTTGACAACATAATTCTTTCCTTCGACGGCAAATTTTCCGGCTTCTTTGACGGCCTGTTCCGAACCGTAATGCAGGAAATCTTCGCAGCTCATCACCTCGGCGCGGATGAAGCCACGCTGAAGGTCGCTGTGGATAACGCCGGCTGCTTCTGGAGCTGTGTCGCCAATATGGATGGTCCAAGCACGAGTCTCATCTGGACCAGTTGTGAAGAACGACTGCAACTTCAGTGTGCTGTATGCGAGGCGCACGAGCTTGTTCACACCAGGTTCAGTCAAACCTGCATCTTCCATAAACAGAGCGCGGTCAGCCTCATCGAGTTCAGCAATCTCCGACTCGAGTTTGCCGGCAAGGATAATCATATCTTCGCCATGGAGAGCGGCTTTCACAGCCTCGGTGTATTTGTTTCCGGTGAGCGCCGAAACGTCGTCAACGTTGCAGACGTACATTATCGGCTTGACCGTAAGCAGTTGAATATCTTGGATATACTTCTTATCTTCTTCTGGCACGTTGGCGGTGCGGGCGTTCTGCATATTTTCGAGCACCTCTTTGTATATCGTGAGCACCTCGAATGCGCGTTTGTTGTCTTTATCGCCGTTTTTCAGCAGTTTCTCCACGCGTTGCAGCTTACGTGTCACGAGGTCGAGGTCACGCACCTGTAGCTCAAGGTCAACGAGTTCCATATCGCGCACCGGGTCGATGCTACCCTCGCTATGCGGAACGTTAGGGTCGTCGAAGCAACGCAAAACATGAATCAGCGCATCGACGGTCTGCACCTCGGCGAGAAGTTTGTTACCTACACCTTGTCCGCCCTTGCTCAGACCCGGAAGGTCGACGATTTCGACGGTGGCAGGCACGATACGCTTCGAATGCGAGATATTGTCAATGAGTTTGAGGCGCTCATCGCGCACCTCGCACATTCCGATATTCGATTTCGTGGCGAAGCCGATTTCCGCCTTAGTGTTTGATATACAATTAAATATGGTTGTTTTTCCTGTGTTGGAAAGTCCGATAATTCCGCAATTCAGTGCCATAAAATTATTTTTTTTGCAAAAATAATAAAAAGACTTTAGACTTTAGACTTTAGACCTTAGATTTTTTTCATTTTTAATTGTTGTTTGTATCAAAATTTTTTGTATTTTTGCAGTCCATTTTCGAGCCTTATTCCGAAATTGGTTTTTGTAATTGAAAATCAATGACTTGAAATGGAGAAATAAAGTTTAACAATCCTCGATTGCCTAATTCGGAAGAGCCGTCGGGTACAATTTAAGTAAAAATAAATGAGCGAATTAGAAAACACCGTCAACGAAGAAATCCAGAACGTTGAACAGCCACAGGCTGAGGTGAAGAAAGAAACCAAGAAAACGAAGCCGGTTCCAACAGATGATTTCGATTGGAGCAGCGACGCAAAGAAACACGACAGCTACAAAGCTGAAGATCGCGCCCGCATGGAAGAAATGTACGAGAAGACCATGAGTCAGATCGGCGACCACGAAGTTATCGAAGGAACAGTTGTCGCAAAGACTTCACGCGAAGTCGTCGTCAACATCGGATTCAAGTCAGATGGTGTTATTCCGATTTCAGAATTCCGTCACAACCCAGACCTTAAGGTGGGTGACAAGATTGAAGTCTACGTGGAGAACCAGGAAGGCATCAACGGACAGCTCGTCCTTTCACACAAGAAGGCTCGCCTTCTCAAGTCATGGGACCGCGTCAACGAGGCCTACGACAGCCAGGAGATCGTCCGCGGCTTCGTCAAGAGCCGTACAAAAGGCGGCTTGATCGTCGACGTGTTCGGCATCGAGGCATTCTTGCCAGGTTCACAGATCGATGTCAAACCTATCCGCGATTACGACGTATTCGTCAACAGCACAATGGAATTCAAGGTTGTTAAGATCAACCAGGAGTACAAGAACGTGGTCGTTTCACACAAAGCCCTCATCGAAGACGAAATCGAGCAGCAGAAGAGCGAAATCATCAGCAAGCTTGAAAAAGGTCAGGTTCTCGAAGGCGTTGTCAAGAACATCACCAACTACGGCGTGTTCATCGACCTCGGCGGTGTTGACGGTCTTATCCACATCACCGACCTCTCATGGGGCCGTATCAACGATCCTAAGGAGATTGTCCAACTCGACCAGCAGATCAAGGTCGTTATCCTCGACTTCGACGACAGCAAGAAACGCATCGCCCTCGGTCTCAAGCAGCTCACCCCACATCCATGGGATGCTCTCGACCCGAACCTCAAAGTTGGTGACGTCGTTAAGGGTAAAGTCGTTGTCTTGGCCGACTACGGCGCGTTCATCGAGATTGCTCCAGGCGTTGAAGGTCTTATCCATGTGTCAGAAATGTCATGGTCACAGCACCTCCGCACAGCTCAGGACTTCCTGAAGATTGGCGACGAAGTTGAAGCTAAGGTCCTCACACTCGACCGCGAAGAGCGCAAGATGAGCCTCGGCATGAAGCAGCTCGTTCCAGATCCATGGGAAAACATCCAGGAGCGTTATCCAAAGGGTTCAAAACACACCGCTACAGTGCGTAACTTCACTAACTTCGGCATCTTCGTCGAACTTGAAGAAGGCGTTGACGGTATGATCCACATCTCAGACCTCAGCTGGTCGAAGAAGATCAAACATCCGGCAGAGTTCACCAAGATCGGTGACAAGATCGATGTCGTGGTCCTCGACGTTGACCAGGAGATCCGCCGCTTGAGCCTCGGCCACAAGCAGCTTGAAGAGAACCCATGGGATGTCTTCGAAAGCATCTTCACAGTCGGTTCAATCCAGCAGGGAACAATCATCAGCACAAGCGACAAGGGCGTCATCGTCTCATTGCCATACGGTGTTGAAGGTTTCTGCCCGAACCGTCATCTGAAGAAAGAAGACGGCACAACCGCTAAGGTTGACGAGACTTTGGATTTCAAGGTCATCGAATTCTCGAAGGAAAACAAGAAGATCATCCTCTCACACTCACGCATTTGGGAAGACAAGCAGAACGCTGCTGCCGAAGTTGAGACCGCTGAGAAGGAGAAGGCTGCAAAGAACACCAAGCGTGCCGTGAAGCAGATCAACGACAACGTTGAGCGCACAACTCTCGGCGACCTCGATGTCCTCGCAACACTGAAAGAAAACCTCGAGAAAGAGGAAAAAAGCGGAAAATAATCGAAATCGATAAAATCGATTAAACGCAAATTGTAGGGGCGAATAATCATTCGCCCCTACGTTTTTTTCAATAAAACCAAAGGATTTTACTTCAGCGCTGATGCCTGATGATATTCACGGGCGCCGAGTTCCTTATCGAACATAAACAGTCCGAGGGCGTTGTCGCCGATAGCCTTCAATGCCTCGAGGTTCTTGCCGGCCTCTTCCTCTTCTTCAACCTGCTCGTCGATGAACCACACCATGCGATTCTGGGTCGCATAATCTTTTTCCTTGATAGCTAACTCATTGATTTTGTAAATCAATTCGGTCACTTTCTTCTCGTGAGCGAGAGTGTCTTTGAAAGCATCGATAGGATTCTTCCAATCGGTCTGCACCTTCGCAATCGGCTTCAAAACCACGCGTGCGCCACGGCTCTGCATGTATTTGTAGAAAATCATGGCGTGGTCCTGCTCCTCCTTGAACTGAACCTCAAACCAATTGGCGATGCCGTCCAATCCCTTCGCGCGGAAGTTGGTTCCCATCGATAAATAAAGGTATGCCGACCATAACTCAGCATTAATCTGCGCATTGATAGCGTCTTCAATCTTCTTGTTCATAGCTGTAAATTTAATGTTTATTTAGTTAATTTTTAAATCTTTAAATCTTAAATCTTTAAATTATTTTTACGCAAAATTAAACCTCTTTTTTAATTTTGTCAAGAATTTTTAAATAATTTTCATTTTTATAAAAAAATGCTATAAATTTGTA
>LUZN01000067.1 GCA_001603665.1 Bacteroidales bacterium Bact_22 | reverse complement strand
GGCGACGACCTACTTTCCCACAAGCTAATGCAGTATCATCGGCGCGACGGGGCTTAACTTCTCTGTTCGGAATGGGAAGAGGTGGACCTCCGTGCTATAGTCACCATGTGTGTCTTTCCGTCTCGACATGGCGTGAAGGAGAACGCGGGATTTTCACTCGCTTAGTGTGTTTCACTCGTTCCACTGGACCGGCAGTGCTGTTGTCCGGATGTGTTCACGTGAAGTGTTCGGGCTATTAGTAGCGCTCGGCTGAACGTGTCGCCACGCTTGCACCTGCGCCCTATCAACGTGCTCGTCTAGCACGACCCTGAAATGAGACCTCATCTTGAGGTGGGCTTCGCGCTTAGATGCTTTCAGCGCTTATCCCGTCCGAACGCTGCTACCCGGCGGTGCGGCTGGCGCCACAACCGGTGCACAGGAGGTTCGTCCGTCCCGGTCCTCTCGTACTAAGGACAGCCCCTCTCAAGTCTCAAACGCCCACAATAGATAGAGACCGAACTGTCTCGCGACGTTCTGAACCCAGCTCGCGTGCCACTTTAATCGGCGAACAGCCGAACCCTTGGGACCTTCTCCAGCCCCAGGATGTGACGGGCCGACATCGAGGTGCCAAACCACTCCGTCGATATGAGCTCTTGGGAGTGATCAGCCTGTTATCCCCGGAGTACCTTTTATCCTTTGAGCGACGGCCCTTCCATACGGTACCGCCGGATCACTTTGCCCTGCTTTCGCACCTGCTCGACTTGTCTGTCTCGCAGTCAAGCGCCCTTGTGCCAATGCACTCACCGCACGGTTGCCAACCGTGCTGAGGGCACCTTTGGGAGCCTCCGTTACTCTTTTGGAGGCGACCACCCCAGTCAAACTACCCACCAAGCATTGTCTCCGCATCCCGCGGATTAGGCGCCGGACATGCGAAGGGTGGTATTTCAACGGCGGCTCCCCGACAACTAGCGTCGCCGGATCTAAGCCTCCCACCTATCCTACACATCACATGACCAACGCCAATGCTAAGCTGTAGTGAAGGTTCACGGGGTCTTTTCGTCCCATTGCGGGTAAGCGGCATCTTCACCGCTTCTACAATTTCACCGAGCTCATGGCTGAGACAGCGCCCAGATCGTTACACCATTCGTGCAGGTCGGAACTTACCCGACAAGGAATTTCGCTACCTTAGGACCGTTATAGTTACGGCCG
>LUZN01000066.1 GCA_001603665.1 Bacteroidales bacterium Bact_22 | reverse complement strand
ATTGAATTCCAAAGAGTTAAATTATAAAATTCTAAACTTCCGCGAGGTGCTGCAACAAGCCGATTTCCATCACGAAAAGGTAAAATCCGACTTCTCATTGAAAAACGTCTACGAGAGCATCTTCCCCGACAAGACTCTCTTCGAGCACAGCCGCATCATCCTCAACGCCTTCAGCGACAACCCACTGGAAAAATCGCTGATTTCCAACGACTTAGAACAAGAAAACAAGGCTTTGAGAGAAGTCTATCAGCATTTTATCCATTAAAAATAAAAAAGTTATCAACATCTTATAAACAAACAATCATTATTCATAATTTTGTGGTATGAATAATGAAAGCATAAAAAAATCGGGTTTTGTTAGGTCACAAGCCGCTGCTCCGAGCGTGGATGTGCTTAATAATCAAGGGCGTATACCGCCACAGGCTGTCGACCTCGAGGAGGTCGTGCTGGGAGCTCTCATGCTCGAAAAGGAAGCCGTCAACGCTGTGATCGACATTCTGTCGCCGGAGGTGTTTTACAAGGAGGCTCATCAGATAATATTTGCGGCTATCAAAGACCTGTTCACCAGGTCTGAAGCCATTGATATTCTTACGGTTACAAATCATCTGAAGTCGACGGGCGACCTCAAGGCAGTGGGCGGTCCGTACTACATCTCACAGCTCACCAACCGCGTGGTTTCGTCAGCAAACATTGAGTATCACTCGCGCATCATCCTGCAGAAATACATCCAGCGCCGTCTGATTCAGATCTCTTCGGAGACGATAAAAGACGCCTACGAGGACTCTGCCGACGTGTTCGACCTACTCGACACGGCCGAGAACAAGCTGTTCCAGATCAGCGAAAACAACCTGCGCCGTAACTACGACCAGATGCCCGACCTCGTGAAACTGGCCATCGACGATATCGAGAAGGCTAAAAACGCGGGCTCTGCCCTTCGTGGCGTGCCATCGGGCTACACCGAGCTCGACCGCATCACACAAGGCTGGCAGAAATCGGACCTCATCATCCTGGCAGCACGTCCAAGTATGGGTAAAACAGCGTTCGCACTCAACATGGCGCGCAACGCAGCCGTCGATTTCAACAAACCTATCGCTTTCTTCTCACTCGAGATGTCGTCGGTGCAGCTCGTCACACGTCTGATATCTTCGGAGACATCACTCACTGCCGACAAGCTGCGTTCGGGACAGCTCGCCGAATACGAGTGGCAGCAACTCAGCACCAAGGTCACACCTCTCATCAACGCCAAGCTGTTTATCGACGACACACCTCAGCTGTCGGTGTTCGACCTCCGCGCAAAATGCCGCCGACTCAAACAGCAGCACGACATACAGATGGTGTTTATCGACTATCTGCAGCTGATGACGGCAAAGACTGAGAAAAACGGCAACCGTGAGCAGGAGATCAGTAATATCTCGCGTTCGCTGAAGAGTCTGGCCAAGGAACTGAACATCCCGGTTCTGGCTCTGTCACAGCTCTCGCGTAGCGTCGAGACACGTCCTGGCTCGAAGAAGCCTATCCTCTCCGACCTTCGTGAGTCGGGTGCCATCGAGCAGGACGCCGACATGGTGTTGTTCATCTATCGTCCTGAGTATTACGGACTTACCGAAGATGAAGACAACAGCTCGACCAAAGGCAAGGCCATCGTGAGCATCGCCAAGCACCGTAACGGCAAGCTGGGCGACGTGGAGCTGCGTTTCGTAGGAAAATATGCACGTTTCGAAGACCTCGAACAGGATTACACCAAGAGCTTCGGCGGTGGCGACAACGCCGCTGGCGACCAGTCGGCACAGTTCGCACCGAATGCGAATTTCAATGCCACTGGTGAAAGACGTGTAGGATCAAGGATGAATACAGAAGATCCGTTTTAGTTTACTGTTTACTGTTTACCGTTTAAAAATTGGATTAAACATAAAAAAATAGACAATTTCTTGTCTATTTTTTTTGTAAACCGTAAACTGTAAACTATATCACAATACGTGTTCCTGCGTTAGGATTTCCGAGACTTGAAGCGTCGGTGATCACGGCCTCATGGCCTGTCTCCTCGACGAACTTGATGGCTGCGCGCATCTTCGGTGCCATTGAGCCTTCGGTAAACTGTCCGTCTTCGAGGTATTTCTTAGCTTCGGCGACGGTGATCTTGCCGAGAGCCTTCTCGTTTTCCTTGCGGAAGTTGATGTAAGCCTGCGGCACATCAGTGAGGATGTAAAACTCGTCAGCCTTAGTCTGCACTGCCACCAGCGACGATGCGAGGTCTTTGTCGATGACAGCCTCGACACCCACATAGTAGCCGTCTTTTTCGACCACCGGGATGCCGCCGCCACCGGCGGTGACTACTATATTGCCTTCTCTTGCGAGCAGTTCAACGAGCTCGATATTGTTGATTTCCAACGGCTTAGGCGAAGCCACGACCTTACGCCAACCCCTGCCCTTCGGGTCTTCCTTGAAGACCGAGCCGGTGGCGGCGGCGTAATCCTCAGCCTCTTCCTTTTCGTAATAAGGACCGACAGGCTTGGTAGGATTCTTAAACATCGGGTCGTTGCCGTCGACAAGCACGCGGGTCACCAAAGTGACGATGTTATGCTTGTAGCCGTGCTGCGACAACACCTTACGGAAACCTGTCTCAATCATATAACCGATCGATCCCTGAGTCTCCGAAACGCAGAAATCCAATGGCATCGGCTGCACTTCGAACATCTTGGCGCCTGCCTCGTGCTGAAGCATCACATTGCCGACCTGCGGACCGTTGCCGTGACCTATAATCAGATTGTCGCCGTTCTTGATGAAGCTCATCAAAGCCTCGCAAGTGTCGGTGACATTCTCAATCTGCTCTTTGTAAGTACCTTTTTGATTGCTTCTCAACAAAGCGTTTCCGCCGAGAGCAACAACAACTAATTTACCCATTTCAGTTTATTATTTTTTTGTTTTCTTCTTGTAAGTAATTGAATAACCCGATTGTGAGAGCACGAGCTCATCGTCGGTGACGCTTTCGATGATCAGAGTATCCGAAAACTCACCCTTTACCGTTCCCACATTCTCACCTTTCAAAATCAGGAAATCGCCTTTTTTCTCCCATGATTTGAATGCTACAAAATCCATGTTCACATCGCTTGCAGTGCCATCTTTTTCAAGAATGAAGCCCTGTTCCTGAGTGTATGTCGTACTTGGCTGCACCCATGTTCCGACTAGCGGGTTAGTGCATGAAATCATCAAAAATGAAAGTGCTAAAGCACTGAATAACAATACTTTTTTCATATTCATTAAACTATCTTGCTATTAAACCAACGCCGAGCATCACGAAGAGGACGCCCAACCATCTGACGACCGGAACCGTCTCCCCAAGGAAGAACATCGCCAGCAATATGGTGAAGATGTAACTGATGCTTGTCAAAGGATATACCAGCGAAAGCGAGAAACTCTTCAACATAAACATATAAATAATCATCGCGATGATATACAGGAGCAGCGAGAGTCCGAACTGCCAGTTCATGAGGCTCTTGAAAAACGCCGCGGTCCAATCGAAATCAATGACGCGATCCATGCCAATCTTCATGAAAAATTGGGCGAAGGCCAGAAATGCCGACTGTATTATCGCTGTGACTATCAGTTTAAACATATTAAATTTTTTGCAAAGGTACGCTTTTTTTTAATCCAAATAATAATCTTTTAAAAACTCTTTATATTCTTTTGTAAACGAATGGTCGGGATGCCGCATGACAAATGTCTCACTCACAACCTTATCCACTTGATTTACAACGAGTTGCATATTGATTCTATTGGGTTCTTTACCTTCGATTGGCACTATTTTCATCTCTTTTTCAAGAAAAAATCCTTGATTTTCAGCATCTTTCAAAAAAGTGAGCGACTCACGCGCCGGAAGCACCAAAGCGAAACGTCCGTCGGGCTTCAGCAGTTTCTTGACAGAAACGAGCAAATCGTTGTAACTCAGCGTGTTAGTATGCCTTGCCAGACCTTTTTTCTCCTTTTCAGGGATATTATCGCCGAAGAAAAACGGCGGGTTCGACACTATCAGATCGTATTTTTTCGTGCAACGCTCAACATAGTGTTTTACGTCGTCATTTATCGCAAAAAGTCGCGATTTCCACGCCGAATTGCTGAAATTTTGCGCTGCCTCGTCACAAGAATCCTTGTCGATCTCCACCGCGTCGGCACTTTTTATGCCTTTCTGCGCCAGCATCAAAGGCAGCAGTCCGCAGCCCGTCCCGATGTCGAGCACCTCGTCGTCATCGTTCACCTCCACCCAACGGCCGAGCATGATGGCATCGGTCCCGATCTTCATGGTCGAACGATGGTGAAACAACGCGAAACGCTTGAAAAAAAACGGACGCTGATCCATGTCTTACATATTGAGATACATGTCGATAAGCCCTTCTGGAGCCTTGACAGTCAGCACTTTAGCTTTTTTATCGACTTTTTTGATAATATCGTCGTGAATAGGAATCAGAATCTCTTTTCCGTCTTTCATCACCTGGATGACGGCCTGCGTCGGGTATTCCAAAACGTCGGAAATCTCCCCTATCTCGCCTTTTGCCCCGTCGACAAGCTTGAATCCGATTATCTCCTTATAATAAAATTCATCGTCAGCCAGGTGTGGCATCAGCTCGTTTGGCAGGAATACCGCCTTCCCGAGGAACACCACCGCCTGCTCCATCTTCTTCACGTCCTGCAGCTGCACAAACATCTTATCGCCCGTAATCTTTTGATTTTCAATAAAATACGGAATAAGATTTCCTTTTTCTTCGATGAGAAGATAGCGCAGATCTTTAAACTCGGCAGGATTCGCCACATCGAGTTTGATGGTCACCTCACCTTTCAGACCGTGTGTCTTGGTGACTTTTCCGAAAAAAAAGCAGTCGTTTTTATTCATAATCTTATTTGTTTTCTAAAATCCTATCAATAATCCGGCCACTCCCACGGCAGCTCCCATTATTATCTTTATTCCTTTCGAAAGCAGGAATGCCTTACGCGACTCGGCCAGGAGCGGCAGTGCGCCGTGACCGTCTTGTACTATCGAGTTTGCAAGCAGTATGCTGAACGGTATTGTCCCGCCGGCAAACAGCAGCACAAACACCAGATGCGGTCCCGACTGGGGTATAATGCCGATCAGGATTGCGATAAGTAGCACAATATACGGGTTGGCATCGACAAATTCGTGGATGTCGACATAATGTTCAAGGATTGTTATCGCAAGAATAACTGCGAAACTCCACAGGAATATCTTCGGCAGATGCACCTTGATGACATGTTCCCAGAGGTGTTCCTGTAGGAAGTGCTCTTTTGCCACTGCCACGATGATGAGAATCACCGAAAACATGGCTATCAGCGAGTAGCGTATCCATTCCTCGTCGCCGCCGTGCTCGTGGCCGTGTTCGTGGCCTTCGTCGATGACGCCGCCAAGGATCAGTCCCAGCACCAACAAACACATCGCGATGAGCAGTGCCCTCACGAAGGTTATGTTTTTAAAGTTGTTTCGCACAGTATGCTCATGATGGTGATGATGGCATTCGGGCTCATCGTGAAGCGGGAATGACTTCTCCGACAGTCCGATGTATTTGTCTTTCATCGTCAGTTGGAGGATAGCTCCGATGACGAGAGCTGCGACAAACAATATCAGAGTGAGTTTCAGAGCATCGCCCGGGAACATCGAAAACATGAAAAACGCCTCATCGCCTGCTGTTGCTATCAATGCAGCCATCAACGCCGGGAAGTTCACCACGCGGTGGATGTAGAGCGAAACTATGGTGTAGGTGCCCAGACAGCCCGGGATTATTCCCATCAGCGCGCCGATAATAATCTGCACCCACGGTGAGGCCTGTAGCTTCTTCGACCACAGTCCATCGGTTTTCACGTTGATAAATTCAATGATCATCATCATTCCGATGACGAAAGCGGTTATCGTAAGTGTTTGTTGCAGAATGCTATACAAATGTTCAAGCATGGTTTTTAAATTATAAAAAAAGTCGACCGTACAGAATCGACTTTTATTGCGGAGAGAAAGGGATTCGAACCCTTGGAACGCAAAAGCGTTCAACGGTTTTCGAGACCGCCCCATTCGACCACTCTGGCATCTCTCCCCGACCGTTTTACAAATAAAAAGCAACCCTTGTGAGTTGCTCTCAGCGGAGACAGAGGGATTCGAACCCCCGATACATTTCTGTATAACGGTTTTCAAGACCGCCGCGATCGACCGCTCTGCCATATCTCCGCTGCAAAAATACAAAAGTTTTCAATGCGACAACATTTTTTTGGAAAATTTTTTAAAATTTCAGCAAAAATTCACTATCTTTGTATGCGAAAATGAAGAAGTTTTATCGACATATTGTTTTTATCTCCTTGTTAATCACAGCGTTAGGATTTAACAGCTGCAGCAACAAATCAATCCCCACCGAAATGATGGAGTTTAAAAACAATTACGAAAACTCCGACGATTACCTCAGCCAACTGGCTCACATAGCCGACAGCTGCACCAAAAATTACGCCAAGAACCCTGATTTTTTTGAAAAAAAGTCGCAAATATTCTTCCAAAAAGGTCGCAACGAACATAAAAACGCCGACTACTTGGGCGCCACCAAATCGTTCGTCGAAGCATATAAAGCCCAGAAAAACCTGATGTCGCTGAAAAAAGTAGCCGATAACGACGATTACCACTACCTCGGACAGATTCTCGAGAACATCGGTGACGTGTACTCCGACATCAACAGCCTCAAGCCAGCCTCGTATTTCTACGACGAAGCATTGTCGCAATTCGAGAACGCCAGCCGCCAACACGAGGTGATCGACATTCTCCTCAAGATAGGCGACCTCTACCAGCAAAACCATATCTCGAATATTGCACTACTGAACTACGAGATTGCCGAAGAAAAGAAAAACCTCACCGAAGATCAGTTCAACATCATCCAGATAAAAAAAGGCATAGCCCTATACGACGTTTTTGATAAAAATGCGGCCGATTCGCTATATGGAAGAATATCAACAAAATCGCCGCAAACCATTGAGTACCAGTATTTTACAGCATGTCATTTTTACAACGACAATAATTTCTACGCCGCTCTGCCCTATTTGCTGAAATGTTTCGACGAAGGCAACGCAAAAATGAAGGTTGAAGCCGCGGAAATGCTTGCCAGCGTTTACTTTTCGCTCAATGACCACGACAAAGAACTCTACTACGCACAATACCAGGCTAAAGCCCAATCGGCAGAGGCCCGACTCACCCCTGTAAAGGTGGAATTAGATTCCATTTATGAAAATTTAGTAGAAGGCAACACTTCGAAAAGCTCAGAAAAATCAGGCAATAACAGAGGTTTGATTCTGATTCTCGTAATCATTATCATCATATTAATAATCGGTATTATCGTGCTTCATCAAGTCATTCAAAAACATAAACTTGATACGATAACAACCGCTCCGGCCGACCCCGAAACGCCGAAACGCTCCTTCGAAGAAGACTGCGAAATCTTTGCAAACTCCAAGATTTACAAGGAGATCAAGACATCGCTCGAGGGCAAGGAGATTCTCACCAAGACCGTGGGCGACTTCCCTCGTCTGGCACTCACGAGAAACAAAATCATCACCCTCACGACCACGTTTAACGAGGCATTCCCCAACTTAATACACTCATTATCAACAACTTATCCCGACTTAACTCAAGCCGACTTCAGGTTTATAATTCTGAGTTTCATGGGATTCTCGGATATCGAGATTGCAGTGCTTTTGAAGCAGACTTACAGCTCGACAAACAAACGAGGCAACCGTATCGAGACCATTTTGGGCACCGATTTGGAGCTGAATCACTTCATCCCAGGCTTTTTAAGCAGCTTTAAATACTAAAATCGAGACGTCGTAATTCGCTGCTGCCCAATCGGTTACAAGGATTTCTTCCATATTTTTCCATAAAATACAACTTGACAAAACAATTTCACGACAGTAATTTTGCTTCAGAAACAAAATTATTCGCGTCATGAAAAAGATCGTCATCATCTGTTTAATGGTCATGCTGGGAGTCACGGCAAGTGCCCAACAGAAAAAATCATTAAATTCATATATCTCTTACGCCACATTCAACGTGCCGGGCGACAATGCGACACCTTACGTCGAGACATACATCACCTTTGATAAAGGAAGTCTCGTTTACATGAAAAACGCCAACGGTCAGTACAACGCCACCGTCGACGTGACCATCATGTTCAAACAAGGCGAGTCGGTGAAGAACTTCGGAAAATACTCGCTTTCGAGCCCTTCGGTGGCCGACACCACAGGCATAGGCGGCTTCTTCATGGACGTGCAGCGCTACAGTCTCGACAATGGCACCTATACTTTAGAGGTGATTCTCGAGGACGAAAACAACAAGACCGACAAGCCGCTTAAGGTTGAGGATCAGCTGCTTATGGACTTCCCGAATAAGTTCTGCTTCTCGAGCATTATCGGTCTGGAAAGCTACAGCAAAGCCGAAGGCGAAGGCAACAACATCAAAAACGGCTTCAACCTCGTCCCGATGATCATGCCTTATTACCCTGAAAACGTCAGCAAACTCTCATTCTACGCAGAGATATACAACGCCAAGAAAGCCCTGGGCGAAGGCGAGAAATACCTGCTCAACACCTATATCAGCACCATGGAGAGCAACACCCCGCTAAACAGCTTCTATTTCACTAAGCGCATGACAGCCAAGGACATAGACGTGATCATCAACAGTATGGACATCACCAACCTTCCTACCGGCAACTACTACCTCGTGCTCGAGGCGCGCGACCGCAACAACGAGATTATAGGTCTGAACCGATACTTCTTCCAGAGAAACAATTCGGCCTATCAGATCGACAACAGCATGCTCGCCACCATCAACACCGAGGACGTGTTCAGCGGAAAGATCAACAATATCGATACAATCCGCGAATATATCAAAACCCTCTCACCTATCTCGACCATGGTTGAGAAAGACTATGCCGATGAGCTGATCAATTCGGACGATATCAAGACCATGCAGCAGTATTTCTACACCTTCTGGTCGAGCCGCAACAGCGCCGACCCTAACCAGGCATGGCTCGATTACTACCAGCAGGTGCTGCGCGTCAATGCCTCGTTTAAGAGCATCAACAGCAAGGGCTACGCCACTGACAGAGGCATAGTGTTCCTGAAATACGGTTCCCCTGACAGGATTGTGCAGAGCTACAGCGAGCCTGGCGCCTATCCTTACGAAATCTGGCACTACTACACCCTCGGCAACCAGCGTAACAAGAAGTTTGTATTCATGACACGCGACATCGTGACCAACGACTTCAAGCTCATCCACTCCGATGCCATCGGCGAGCTCAGCAACTTCCGCTGGACCACCGAGATCTACCAGAGGACCTACGGCACCTATGACGACTACGGCGTCGATGAAGCAGCAAATCCTCATTCATACGGCGACAAAGCCAAAGACTACTACGATAACCCACGATAGTAATTTAAAAACATACCACACATACTTTGTTTCGATAACGGGGCTTGGGATTTTCCAGGTCCCTTATCATTTTTTTACATCATGTCATTATTTTTTGTATTTTTGCAGCAATGAAAAAAGTCGCGGTAGTAATATTGAACTATAACGGAAAGAAGTTCCTCGAGAAGTTCCTTCCTACTGTCATCGAGCACAGCGCTGAGGTGGCCGACATCATCGTCGCCGACAACGCCTCGACCGATGGCTCCGTCGACTTTATGCGCGCCACTTTCCCCGATATCCGTTTGATACTCAACGAGAGCAACGGCGGCTTCTCGACCGGCTACAACCTCGCCTTGCGTCAGGTGGAAGCCAAATACTACTGCCTCCTGAACTCCGACATCGAGGTCACTCCGCACTGGATCGAGCCTGTGATTGAGCTCATGGACAGCGACGAGACGATAGCGGCATGTCAGCCGAAGATCCTCTCCTATCAGGATAAGACGAAGTTTGAATATGCCGGCGCAGGTGGCGGTTTCATCGACAAATATGGCTATCCGTTCTGTCGCGGCAGGGTGTTTCAGCATCTGGAGCACGACGAAGGACAGTACGACGACAAAAAAGAGGTGTTTTGGGCCACCGGAGCCTGTATGTTTGTGCGCGCCGAGCTCTATCACAGGTTCGGCGGCTTAGACGACAGTTTCTTCGCCCACATGGAGGAGATCGACTTCTGCTGGCGCGTGAAAAATCACGACTTCAAGGTGATGTACTGCCCACAGTCGAAGGTATACCACATTGGCGGCGGCACACTGCCGAAAAGCTCGGCGCGCAAGACATACCTCAACTTTCGTAATAACCTGTCGCTGCTGATGAAAAACCTCCCGAAAGGCGCGGTTTTCTTCACAATAGCTTATAGAATTCTACTCGACTGGGTGGCAGGGATAAAATTCCTGTTCGACGGCTGTTTCGCCGACGTTTGGGCCGTGACAAGAGCTCACCTGAGCTTCTACAGACACCTGCCGATGCTGAGGAAAAAGAGAAGAGAGCTACCTCACAAGAAGGTGTCGATGGTTTACCAGAAAAACATCGTTTTCAAGCATTTCCTGGAGAAAAAGAAACTTTACACTGAACTCAACGAAAAAGATTTCTCGTAAAATAGTTTTTAGTCTTCAATTTCGAAGGCCTTCAGCTTTCGAAGAAAAGTGGCCAGCCGAGAAATGATGACTAAAAACTGGCAATCAAATATTTAATTGCCTCTGCATAACCTTCTAAACCGTGGCCAACGATAGAATGCACTGCAGCTTCAGCGGTGTAGGAATGATGCCGGTAGGCCTCCCTTTCGTAGATATTTGAGATATGAACCTCGACAACAGGGATCTTTATCGCCCTGACGGTATCGGCCAGTGCTATCGAGGTGTGGGCGTAACCTCCTGGATTCATCACCACGCCGTCGTATTTACCCATTGCCTCCTGCAGCTTATCTATTAAAACACCTTCGTGATTCGATTGAAAAGCATCGATTGTGCAGTCGGGAAAACGTTGCTTCATCACCTTAAAATATTCATCAAGTGATTGATTACCATAGATTTCGGGCTCACGTTTGCCGATGAGGTTGAGGTTTGGGCCGTTTAAAATCAATATCTTCATACTTTTTCTTTTTTAATCAAACGAACGAGTTCACCGATGAGCACCACGGGACTTGTGCCGATGAAACAGATAAGCCAGTCTTGCCATTTCAGAGGCTCGACGTTGAACATCTCGCCGCCGAAGGTCACGATGAGAAGCTGTCCGACGAGAATTATCGTGAGGGTAAGCTCAAAGCCTCCGAAAGCCCTGCCGGCGTTACGGAATGCCGACTCGCCAGTGTGATATGCCTTGGCGTTGAAGAGGTTCCAGAACTGCAGGAACACGAATATCGTAAACGTCAGCGAATGCTCGTAAGGAGTGTAGCTGTGCGCGTCGGCGATGTGCATGTTGAAGTAGTTTTTCAGGTAATCCATCAACGAGAAGTCGAGCATGGTTTCGATTGACTCGTGTTTGAAATACTGCACAAAGCCCAGCATTATCACGAAGAAAAGCAGTCCCACGGTGAGCAGCGACTGTATCATCGGCTTGGTGAGGATATGGGCGTCTTTCGATCGAGGCTTCTCGTTCATCACCGCTTCCGACGGTGGCAAAGAGGCCAGCGCGAGGGCCGCGAACGTGTCCATGATGAGGTTTACCCACAGCATCTGGGTCACGGTAAGGACGGCGTCGGTGCCCAGCAGAGCCCCGAACATCACCACAAGGCATGCCGCCACGTTGATGGTCGTCTGGAACAGTATGAAACGCTGGATGTTGAGGTAGAGTGAGCGGCCCCACATCACGGCTCGGCAGATCGAACGGAACGAGTTGTCGAGGATAGTGATATCCGAGGCTTCCTTTGCCACCGTCGTGCCGTCGCCCATCGAGAGGCCCACCTGAGCCACCTTGAGCGCCGGAGCGTCGTTGGTGCCGTCGCCTGTGACAGCCACCACCTCGCCGTACGTCTGCTGCAGTCGCACCAGGCGTTCCTTGTCCATAGGACGCGCGCGCGACATGATCTTGATCATCGGGATGCGACGACGTGCCTCCTCGTCGGAGAGCGCCTCGAAATCTTTGCCCGAGATATGGTTAAAGTCCTTCTGGTCGGTGTCTTTCCACAGTCCGAGCTGTCGGCCAATCTCAATGGCAGTGCCAGGAGTGTCACCAGTGACGATTTTCACGTCAATGCCGGCTTTTAAGCACTTTGCGACAGCCTCGGCCACATCGGGGCGTATCGGGTCGGCAATGGCCACAGCAGCCACAAAAATGAGGTTTTCGGCCACAAGATTGTCAGTCCGCTTATCGAACGACTGCTCGTTGACGTCGGCTTCCTTATATGCCAAAGCCAGCGTACGCATGGCACGTCCACCATACTCAAACAGCTGATTCTCGATAGCGCCGCGGTAAGGCTCAATATCGACTATTCCTTCATCGGTGAGAATCTTGTTGCAATGCGCCAGGATGATCTCTGGAGCGCCTTTCACGTAAAACATAGGCTTTCCGAACGTCTTCGAGTCGACGACGGTAGCCATGAACTTATATTTTGTGGAGAACGGCACCCGCTGGAGGAGCTTCATGTCGCCTCTATAATCGTAGTAGTTAACTCCTTGATTATAAAGCCATAATAGAAGCGCACCCTCTGTAGGGTTGCCTATCGCCTTAATCTTTTCCTTATTAGTGAAATCGAGATATGCCGTGGTGTTGACAGCAATGCTTTCTTTTAAAATATCTTTTGATTTACAATAAGTTAGCATCTCGCTGACGCTCATCTGGTTCTGTGTCAGCGTGCCTGTCTTGTCGGTGCATATCACAGTAGCTGCGCCCATGGTCTCGCAGGCATGCAGTTTTCTTACTAAGTTATTGGTACTCAGCATTCTACGCATGCTCAGCGCGAGGCTCAGCGTGACGCTCATCGGGAGGCCTTCGGGCACTGCCACCACTATGATGGTGACGGCTATCATGGCCGAGTTGAGCGCATATTGCAGGAATCGCATCCAGTCGATGCCGTCACCGATACGGTCGTCGTAGATGAAATACATCACGAAGCGTGTCACGAGGATAATGCCCGCGATGACGTAGCTGGCGATGCATATCAGCCTGCCCAGCTTGTCGAGCTGTTTGTTAAGAGGTGTCTTGACGTTGCTGTCGATCTGCGAGCCTTTGTAGACTTTGCCCCATTCGGTGGCGTCGCCCACTCTCTCGACTTGCATAACTCCATGACCGTCAATGATTTTACTGCCACGCATCACCCAGTTCGATGGATAGGTGGCATCGGGATTGAAGTCTTTTTCTTCTATAGTCTTGCGTGCCATCGGCTCGCCTGTGAGGTCCGACTCGTTGACTTGCAACGAGAAGGCGTCGAGCAGCACGCCGTCGGCAGGCACCTCGTCGCCGGTCTCTATGATGACAACGTCGCCCACCACTATCTCCTGGCGTTGGACCAGCGTGACGTTGCCGTCGCGCACCACCTTCACCATCTCCTCATCGTTGACCTGATTGAGGATGTCGAATTTTTTGTTGGCGCTGAGCTCGAAGATGAATCCGACGCAGGTAGCCAACATTATAGCCACAAAAATTCCAAGCGGCTCAAACAAAACATGAGCTCCCTCATCGGTGGTAACATACTGATACACAGCGACTCCGACCGAGAGAGCGAGGGCAATGAGAAGTATCTGGATTATCGGATCCTTAAACTTGCCCAGAAACTGATGAAACACCGACTCCTTTTTTGGAGGGGTGAGAATATTAAAGCCGTGCAGAGCACGGCTTTTTTCTACTTGTTCGCTAGTAAGTCCTTGATATTTCATTACTTAATGCTGCTATAGTCTTCCATAGCTTTGTCGAACTCCTCCTTGAACTGATGCTCTCTGAAGTCGATCTTGAGCTCATCGTCCTGTGTGAAGGTCTTCACAACCTCTTGGTAAACCATGTTAGCATCCATCTCTACGCAGACATACACCGAAATCTTACCAGGTGTCAAGGTGCTTGGTGAGGCGTCCCAGCATGTCACAGGTGTACCTTTCACTTTAGCTTTGATGATATCCAAAGCCTGGATGGTTCTCTTTGAAATGGTATTAACGTCAGCATTTTCGCGGTGCTGCTGTGTGAATGACTTGACAGCTCTCTCGACGCATGTCTCGATCATTGCCTGGAGCTCGTCGCGAGCCGACTGTGCTGCGAAGATTCTTGCTTCCTGCACGTCGTATTCGCTTTCTGCCACTGTCTGGCCGAGGTATTTGAATGTGCTGCCGGCTGTTGCTACGCAGTCAGGACATGGCAGATTCATTGGCTGTCTGGCCGGTTGTGGTTGTGCTGTTTCTTTGCTTGATCCGCATGACATTGCGACGAATGCCAAGAAAGCGATTCCTAAGAATAAATTTACTTTTTTCATAATGTTGAAATTTAGTTAATAATTAAGTTTATTTCAATTTAAAAAACACTTGTTCTTTCACGAATTTCGAACCGAAGCGGTAGCGTATCTCAACGTAGTTGTCGTCTTGCGCATAGCAGTAGTCTTTATTGTAGTTTACAATGACGACATCGCCTTGGTTCTTGACGTTGAACTGCTCAGCGCAATTCGATGTCACCTTCGGGTTCTGTGTGGTGGTGATGGTGTTGCCGTTGTAGATAAGGCGCAGCGTCACCCTTCCCGGTGAATTGTCGACGATATCGATTCTGATATTGTCGTAAACCGCTATGTATCTGTTGGTTATGCCTTCGATGGTGTAGTAACGGTTATCCTCGTTGCCCACTTCTTTTGCCAGGGCGCCGAGTGCCGTGATGGCATCGCCGATCTGCTCCACCGACTCGATGTTACCAAGACCTTCTTCGTATGACTTGATCTTGTTGTCGATCTGTTTCTCGTGCTCTTCATAAGCGGTGACGAGTTCAACAAGGTCGAAGCTTGAGAAAGGATATTTTACATATAAAACGTAGTACTCCTCGCCTGTCTTCTTGTTACGATAAAGTTCCTGATAGGTATCGGCCTTAGTGATGCTAACACCTTGAATTGCTGGCATCTTCGCGATTTTTGAGGTCGTCTCAATCGACATCGTCTTGTTGATCTTCACGTCGTCGCCATCGACTTCCTTCAAAGAATATGAGTCGACGAAACGCTGAACATTTGTCGCCACCGAAGAGGCTATCTCCGCGCGCACCTTATCCATAGCGTCGGCTTTCACGGCCTCCAGCGTCGGCTTATCCGACTGCACGATGATGAAGTTCTTGACGCTGCCTTGGCCTACCCATTCAGGCTTTGGACCGCTTTTCTCGATGAGCTTAAAACCTTTCTGCTGCGCAAAAGTGCAGAGAGGAAGCATCATCGCGAGAGCTATTATCAATATTTTTCTCATAACTTCAAATTTTAATCAAAAATCCACGAAATGTCAGGATCGCCGCCGTTTTCGGTCGACTCGTTCTGATCGATGGCCTTGTAATACTCCATGGCTCTCTTCTTACCCACTGTGATGAGCTTTTTCAGCTTATGGTCGCGGGCTTGAATCGACTTGATAGCCTTTGCCAGAGCTGCCGCGTCGTTGTCGGCCATGCCGTTTTTGTTGATAATCTCTTGCGAAAGTATCACTTTATTGACGTTATCGACGAAATACACTGCCACTTCGACTTCGGCCACATGTTGAGGCGGAATCGATGTGGTGACGGTCTTCGACAATACTGTCACTGAGGTGACGAGGAGAAAACGGCTGTCGTTGGTCGTGGCGCCCAGACCGTTGAGTGTCACAGCCTGATTCAAGCGGTTGTAAAGCACCGTGAGGGCGTCGCCTTTGATTTCATTGTTGGTTGGCATCATCACTCTCACAGGAATCATCTGTTCGAATGTCATCTCATCCTGAGCTTTGAGCAGCATGCTTGTGACGCTCAAGAGCAATGCCAGAAGTAAAAATCTGATGTTTTTCATGTCTTTACAATTTTATTATAACACTAACCAGACCTCGCTAGGACCACGCATATAGATGGTTCCTTCCACGTTGTATGTGTTGCGCAGATAGGTCTGCAATCCTTGGAGATATTCTTGAGTATCAACACGTTGCACGGCGCCGCGACGGCCTACTTTTGTCAGCGGGATCATCACCTGGTTGAAAGTGATGACGTTTGGACTGATGTTACGTGTAGGGTTGTTGTCGACGGTGTTGTCCTGCAGCCAGTAGTAGATGATGTCGCCGAGTGTGGTCTGCTGTCCTTCGAAGGCGAAGGTGGTTCTCAGCAGGTCGTAATCGGAGTTGTCGGTACGTTTGACCTTAACAGTAATCTGACGTCCGTTTTTCGACATATTCACATATTCGTTTTGCAGTTTCTTGCAGAATGAATCCATGTGGTTGAGCACTGCCTCTTCAAGTAAAGTGTTGATTGATGCTGAGTTTGACGGTTTTCCATCGCCATGGGCATGTGCAATCTCGCGTGCGTTGGAGCTGACGTCGACGGCTTTCATGTTGAATGTCACATAACGCTGTGATCCCACCTCCATGATTTCGAAGTCAAGGTCGACGATAAAGTCAACATTTGCTGTACGTTTGATGCGGTCGATAGGCGACTCAATGATCTCGCCGTCGAGACCGTAGTCCTGTCCGATAAACTGATTCTCGCTCTCTTCCTGTTTAATGCTCTTCATCAGGAATTCAAGGCTCTGCACCTCAAATCCTTTCTTGTTGAAGATCTCGTTGAGTGAAGATATCACAAGACGAAGGTCGCGGGCGTCTTCGCGGTTAAACACGTCGTAGTTAGGCACTGTGCGCATCACGCCGTTCTCGTCTCTCCATTTCTGGACGTAGCCCATCTCGCTGCAGTAGACGTCGGATGGCACCACCATCAGGATTGGCTTGGCATATTTGCCTGCTCCGGTGGTCTTCACATCCTGAGCGAAGCCTTTGTCCTGCATATACTGCAGAAGCTCGTCGTAGAGCACCTGCACGTCGACGGAGATGCTATATACCTTGCCGTTTTTCACGGTCTTAGGCTGACCTGTCTTGTTGATGAAGCGGTGATACTGTCCGCCAGGTGCCTTTCTCGTCGGGAGTGCCAGAAAATTCTCAAAGAAACCGATGTTTTCCTCTGCCACGGCGTACGACACGATAGCCGGAGTGGCTTTGGTCTGCTCCGATGCTGTGATGCCGCGGAAGAGACATGCTGCGACAGCGTCGCGCTTAGCCATCTCTATGCCTTCAGTGGCGTCTTTAGCCGTTGTGGTCACTGTAAAAACCTTGGTGCCGTCCTGACCGACACCGATATACTGAACCTCGTACTGCTGGTCGAGGACAGAGCGTTTCTCGTTGTTTTTCTGAGCGAAAACGCTATTTGCCGTTAAAAGCAACAATAATGTCGGAATAAATCCGAATTTTATCAATTTTTTCATAACGAATAGTATTATTTCCAATCAATAGGTACGTTACGCATCTCGATGCGGCAGTCGCCGACGCTGAATATCATGGCCGGCATGACGGTTGTCTTGTTAGGGTTGATCTTGCCCGGTACATCGAACGAGGTCTTGAACGGCACGTCGGTAAGCGAGCTGTAACGCTCCGGTGAGTAGCCTCTCGAGTGCTCTTCACCCTCGCAGTCGTATCCCACGAAGTTACCTCCGATGTACATATCCTTGTTGGTGCTGTGGTTGGTGACCTTCAGCGTGAGCTTTATCGTCTGGTTTGCTCTGCTGCCGACCAACGAGATAAATTCCACGTCGAGCCAGTCCTCGCAAGGGTTTGAGAGCGTCATATTCGAAGCCCTGACGACCGGCTTGTCATCTGTAGCCACTGGTGCCGGGGCCGGAGCCTCTTCGGTTGTAGTCGCCTCAATCTTACGACGGTTGACTTTTTTTTCATGACGGCCGTTTCTACCGCTAGCCTTGAGCGTCTTTTGCTCAAACGGGTCGTTCGACTGTGCATTGGCGATTTCGGGTATCGCCGAGATAAACATAATAGCGATTAAAAAATAGAGTAACTTCTTCATATTCAATGGTTTATTAGATTTATATTCGAATTTCGCAATACGTTTAAATTTGCAAATATAAATATTTTTAAAATACAAAACAAGAAAAATCGATTTTTTCTAAAGCACAAACTTCGTTATCTCCTGGTTCGGCTCGAGTTCGACAGGTTCTTTTCCGTATTGGAAAATCATCATTTTCTTACCTCCCTTGAGATAATATTTGTCGCCGACAACCCAAATTGCTGTAGCTTCTCTTAATCCCACGACCTTCATCTCCTGACGCACAGCGAGATATTCGTTGATACGATCCTGACGGGTCTCACCGCCGTGTTTGATCATCTTGTCGATCTCAGGATGCGGGTCGAGATAGTGAGGATTGATTTGGAAAGGTATGAGATTCAATGTATTAAAGCTTGCAGGCTGCACTATCGGCATGTCGTTGGTGGTGCAGAGTGTAGGGCAAGCGATGTTCGAGCCGGCGCTCCATCCGATGTAAGGCGTGCCGTTGTTGGCGCATTCAGCGATGACTTGCATCAGGCCGAACTTATGCAACTCAGCCACAAGATGGAAGGTGTTGCCACCACCTACAACAATGCAGTCGGCAGTCTTCACTAAGCCCACTTTATCTTCGACTTCGTGCACCGAGACGAACTTTTTCACGCCTAGTTTCTCATTAAAAACTTTCTTAACCTTCTCAGTATAAGCGTCATAGCTCTTCGGATAAGGGTTGCCGCCGATAAACACGCCTGCGAATGGCACAAAGGCCACCTTGCTGTCGGCACCGAGCTTGTTTTTATCGAAAAACTGTTCGAGCTGGGTCATCGCCCAAGCCAAGTATGTCTCACCAAAATTGGTTGAATTGCTGATTAAAAGTAAATTTCTCATTTTCGTTTGATTTAAATTTCCTACAAAATTAAAGAATTTTTTGATATGAAATGAAATTTGGATTATTTTTGTGTGAATTTAGCTTAGAAGATTAAAAGTTTTAAATATGAAAAAGATTGTTTTGTTATTGGCAGTATTATTTGGGATTAGCAGTATTTATGCGAAAAATGATAATTACGAGCTGAAGTCGCCGGATGGGAAGATTGCGGTGAAGGTGAGCGTGGGCGACGATGTGAAATATTCGGTGATGCACGAAAGCACTGTGGTTATTGAGGATTCGGAGATTTCGATGGAGCTGTGCAACGGAATGATTTTGGGAAAAGCAGGACAAATAAAAAATGTGAAGACAAATTCGGTTGATGAGGTTTTGAAGGCCGATTTTTATAAGAAAAAAGAAGTCAAGAATAAATATAACGAATTGATTATCAACTTTAAAGGAAATTATAAACTGACTTTCAGAGCCTTCGACGACGGAGTGGCATATCGTTTCTCGACGAGCTTCAAAAAGCCTATTATTGTTAAGAAAGAAAATGTTAATTATCGCTTCGACGACGATTACACGGCTTATATCCCGTATGTGAACGCCCGCAAAGGCGAAGGCGACTTCCTGACGCAGCAGTTTTTCACTTCATTCGAGAGCCAATACGACATCGATTCCATCTCGAAGATGGACGTAGAGCGCATTGCCTTCACAACTTTATTAATATGCCTCAAAGACGGCAAAAAAGCGGTCATCGTGGAGTCGGATCTGGAAGATTTCCCTGGCACTTTCTTCCGCAAAGGCGAAGGAAACAGCCTCGAAGCGGTGCAGTCGACATACCCGAAAGTGGAGGAACAAGGCGGTCACAACATGCTGCAGATGGTAGTGAAAGAAAGAGAGGAATTCGTCGCCAAGGTCAATGGTACAAGGGATTTCCCGTGGCGCGCCATGGTGATTTCGAGCAACGACGCCGAGCTCATGAACAGCGACATGGTCTACAAGCTCGCATCGCCTTCGAGGGTGCAGGATGTGAGCTGGATCAAGCCCGGAAAGGTGGCTTGGGACTGGTGGAACAACTGGAACATCTGGGGTGTCGACTTCAAGGCAGGCATCAACAACGACACTTATAAATATTACATCGATTTTGCGTCGAAAAACGGCATAGAATATGTTATTTTGGACGAAGGCTGGGCGGTGAACAAGAAGACCGATTTGTTCCAGGTGGTGCCTGAAATCGATTTGGAGGAACTCGTAGCTTACGCCAACGAGCGCAACGTTGGATTGGTGCTTTGGGCAGGATATGTTGCCATCGACAGAGATATGGAGCACGTGTGCAAGCACTATAGCGAGATGGGAATCAAAGGCTTTAAGGTCGACTTTATGGACCGCGACGACCAGAAGGTGGTCGACTTCTACTACCGCATGGCGGCGATGGCGGCAAAATATCACTTATTCGTCGATTTTCATGGTGCTTACAAGCCAACGGGACTGAGCCGCACCTACCCTAACGTGCTGAATTTCGAGGGAGTTTACGGTCTGGAGCAGTCGAAATGGGACGACGACCTCAACCAGGTGAACTACGAGTGCATGATTCCTTACATCCGACAGGTGGCAGGCAACCTTGATTACACCCAGGGCGCCATGGATAACGCCACAAAATACCACTTCAGAGCCATCTACACAAACCCGATGAGCCAAGGCACACGATGCCGCCAACTCGCTGAGTATGTTATATTTGAGTCGCCATTCAACATGCTTTGCGACAGTCCGACCAAGTACATGCAAAACCAGGAATGCGTCGACTTCATCGCCAGCGTGCCGACAGTGTGGGACGAGACGGTGGCACTCGACGGAAAACTCGGCGAATATGCAGTAATTGCTAGAAGAAAGGGCGATACATGGTATATTGGAGCGATAACGAATTGGGAGAAGAGGACTCTTGAGATTGAGGTTCCTCGCGCCGCTCGGAGTGACAGCGGTGCTATTATATATTCCGACGGGGTAAATGCGAATAGAAACGCAAAAGACTATAAAATCAGCAGGATTGATAAGATTGGTGAGACGATAAAGCTAGAGTTGGCAAGCGGCGGAGGCGCTGTAATAATAATTGAGAATTGACAATTGATAATTGACAATTGGTTTAAGAGGTTCAAGAAGTTTAAGAGGTTCAAGATCTTTGAACCCTTTGAACTCCTCAGTATGAAACTTCTTCTAAAAATAGAGCGTGCGCTGGCATTGAGGTGCCGGCGGAGCAGCGGTTTTTCTGTTCGATGACCGCACGGAAATCATCGAGAGTCATCTTCCCCTTCCCTACTTCAAGCAAGGTTCCGACGATGGCGCGTACCATATTTCTCAGAAATCTATCGGCTTTGATACGAAAAACGAGCAGGTCGTTCTGTTCAAACCAGCGGGCTTCCATAATGCGGCAGTTGTTGGTCTTAACCTGAGTGTGAAGCTTCGAAAAACTCGTAAAGTCCTGATATTCAAAAAGAATCTTAGCCGCCTCATTCATTTTCTCGACATCGAGCGGACCGTATATATATAAGGAGTCGTCGGTGTGGAAAGGATTCTTGGTGCGGGTGACGTAGTAATGATATGTGCGCGACTTGGCATCGAAGCGGGCGTGGAAATACGGGTCGACCTGCCAGCAGCGGAACACTACTATATCGTCGGGCAGAAACAGATTCAATTGATTTACAAAGCCTTGCAGATCCTCGATAGGCTCGCTCTCGAAATGAGCATAGAAGTTGCGCGCGTTGACGCCCGTGTCGGTACGTCCGCATCCGGTGACGGAGATGTCCTGTTTCAGCTTCAGACTGATACATTTCTCAAGGGTTTCCTGCACGGTGACATCGCCAGGTTGGATTTGCCAGCCGTGGTAAGCTTTCCCGTTATACGCCAGATGTAAGAAATACCTATTCATACAGAATTTTTGCACTGCAAAATTAAAAAAAATGAACAAAAACTTGCATAAGTTAAAAATTATTTTTACCTTTGTGGTGCATTTTAACCTCAAAATCGTAAAGCTATGCCAATATACATGCTAAAAGACGAGGTGTATGATTTTCCGCCTGTCAGTCAGTCGACAAAGGACGGATTACTTGCGATTGGCGGAGATTTGTCGCCCGAGAGGTTGCTCGTCGCCTATTCATCGGGGATTTTTCCATGGTATTCTGAAGGAGAGCCTATTTTATGGTGGTCGCTTGACCCCAGAATGGTGATGAAGCCATCGGAGCTGAAAGTCACGAAATCGTTGTGGAAGACCATTGAGTCGCATAAGTATTCGTGCTCGTTTGACACTGATTTTGAGGGAGTTATACGTGCCTGTGCCACTGTGCCGCGCATCGACGACATAACCGAAGAGGAGGACGACACCGACGAGCCTAGTCCGTGGATCAGCGAGGACATGATAGTGGCTTACTGCGAGCTGCACAACATGGGATTTGCCCATTCTGTTGAGGTTTATCAGGATAACGAGCTTGTTGGCGGACTTTACGGCGTCGCCATCGGCAAGGTGTTCTGCGCCGAGTCGATGTTCCACACCAAGACCGACGCCTCGAAGGTGGCGTTGTATAATTTATGCCAGTTTTTGATTAGGAACGGCTTTGAACTCATTGACTCTCAGCAGGAAACTGGTCACATGAAACGTATGGGTGCCGCTCCTATTCCGAGGAAGGAATTCATGAAACTGCTGAAAGGGCTGGTGAAACAGCAGAGCCTCGTCGGCAACTGGGGCGACGGGAGCGCTGAATTAATGCAGTTGACAATTGATAATTGATAATTGACAATTGATAATTAAACAAACGATGGATATTGTAGGGACGTGGCGCGCCGCGTCCCTACTTTGTCATTACAATGACTCTTTGATTTTAACCAATTTTTGCAATAACGGTTCGACAAGGTCGAGGCGGAGCATGTTGGCGCCGTCGGATTTGGCCTGAGCCGGGTTCGGATGCGTTTCCATGAAGAGACCGTCGGCTCCTACAGCGATGGCGGCCTTCGAGATGAGCTCGATGAGCTCGGGCTTGCCACCGGTGATGCCGCCCGTCTGGTTAGGCTGTTGCAGCGAATGTGTGACATCCATGATTACCGGAACGTTGTTTTTCTGCATCTCGTAGATGTTGCGATAGTCGACAACGAGATCCTGATAGCCGAAGAAATTGCCTCTATCGGTAAGCATAACACGCTGATTACCAGACTGTTGCACTTTTTCGACAGCAAAACACATCGATTCTCCCGAAAGGAACTGACCTTTCTTGATATTCACTATCTTTCCAGTTTTAGCGGCAGCGATAAGTAAATCGGTCTGACGGCAGAGGAAAGCAGGAATCTGAAGGATGTCGACATATTCGGCTGCCATTGCCGCCTCTTCGCAAGAGTGAATATCGGTTACGACAGGAATATTGAATTTCTTTGAAATATTTTTAAGCACATTGAGAGCACGCTCATCGCCTATCCCCTGAAACGAATCGAGACGCGAGCGGTTAGCCTTACGATATGAACCTTTGAAAACGAAAGGAATATCAAGGCTTTGGGTGATTTTCACCAGCTGCTCGGCAATCGCGAAAGGCGACTCCTCATCTTCAATCACACAAGGACCTGCAAGGAGGAAGAAACGGTTATGTTTCAGACTTTTCAGGAACGGATAGTTGCTTAAAGTTATCATCGTATGAAATTTTTTGCAAAGATAGAAAAAAGCCATTATATTAATAGGTGTTAAGAAAAAATTTTTCTTTTTTTTGATTTTTTTGTTGCATATTAAAAAAAAATGTGTAATTTTGTGACGTATTATGCACGAAAATACAACTAAATTTATTAATAACTAAAATTCAAACTATGAGAAAAGTATTTACATTAGTGCTTGTGATGGCAATTGCCATGACTAGTTTCGCTCAGGTAAAGAGCATTTCACGCAAATCAGTGAAAGCTGAACCATCTCAGGCTCAGAGCTACAAAGGCTTTGAGTATCTCAACATTCAGAACTTTGCTCCAACAAGAAGCATGCTGACATCAGCTGAAGAAGTCGAGTTAAGCCAAACCTACTACGACTGGCAGTCAAACATGGGTGCAAGAAACTTCACAGCCGTATGGCCTGACGGTTTCGCAGTAATGTGCTACACACAGTCAACAAACCAAAATTCAACAGACCGTGGTACCGGTCTCGCCATTTGGGATCCAGCAGTTGGAGAATGGGAGTTCACAGAGAGCCATGCTGAAGATTTTTCATCGTTGCCAACCGCCGAACAAAAAACAGGTTTTGGTTCAATCTCACGTTACAAAGAGAACGGCCTTGTTATTGCAGCTCACTCTGCAAACTATTGCCATCTGTTCTTCTGTGAAGATTTCCGCAATGGCAGCCGCGATTTCAGCACAGTCGTAACACTTCCAAACGATTTAGGACCAACTTGGCCAGTTGTTCAGTGCTCTGGTGAGAATCTTGATATCGTTCACGTTCTTGCAACAAAATACAACGGAACAACACCTTACGGCGATCCAATCTACTACTGGCGCTATCAGAACGGTGAATGGACTGCATCAGATGTAATGCTTGAAGCTCTCGATGAAAACCACGTATCAGACGGTGGTTCAAACATCTGCTACTTCATGCTTTACAACCCAGAAAAGCCAAACCGTGTAGCATTCGTTTTGAACAATGCATGGAGTGACTGCAAAGCTGTTATTTCAGAAGATAACGGTGCAACATGGAGCGAGAGAGTGTTCTGGCAGCACCCAGGTATCAACCTGACATACGACGACTGGTTCTTCTATCCACGTTGGACCAACGCCGAGTTTGACGCTGAAGACAACCTCCACATTGTTTATGAGTACAACGGAACAACAGGCGAGCCAGGTTCAGGTTCATACTATCCTGCAATCGGTGGTATCGGCTACTGGAGCGAGATTCTTCCAAAGAACGAGATGTGCCTTGGTGGTATTGGTAATGTTGGCGAACCATTCATCATGGATACAGTCTACACAATGCGCGACCTCTATCATTCAGAATGGTACTGGACTGATGCAGACCATGACCCACTTCCGGAATACATCGGCGAACTTGAACTTGTCGACAATCAAGGTAACGTTCTTCCACGTGATTCACAGGAAGGCAACTGGCCAGATAACGAAAAGTGGGGCGACCACGGTTCATACAACGGTGGTAAAGCAGCTTTCGCAACATTCCACATGGACGGTTCTAAGATCTATGCATTCTGGTCAATGATTGCTGGTGACAGCCAGGGCTTATACTGGGATAGCAACTCTTCTGTTCACTATCTCAGATTGTTCGGCAACATGTCAGCCGACGGCGGTCAGACATGGGAAGGCACAAAGCAGATTCTCACCGACATCATCAACATTTACGATGAGATGGTATACTGCCAGGTTATCCCTTACATCTACACAGACGCTGAGGGTGACTACCTCTGGTTATGCTATCAGAACGACCAGGAAGCTGGTACATGCGTACAGGACGACGAGACAGTTTGGGATAACAACTTCTATCACGCAGTTAAGGTTTATGCAAGCCAGTTAGGTACTAACGAAACCCCAATGGCAGCTACAACAACGATGAATGTTTATCCAAACCCAGCACAGGGTTCATTCAGAGTTCAGCTCAACCAGGCTGCAAACGTCAACATCTACAACACTGTTGGTCAGTTGGTTAAGACCTACAACAATGTTCAGGACATCAACGTCGCTCTCGAGTCAGGTATTTACTTCGTGAATGCCGGCGACCAGACAATGAAAGTTGTTGTTAAGTAAGTTGACTGTTTAAAGGTTTACAGTTTATTGTAGAGACGCCACAATGTGACGTCTCTACATTTTTAGAATGATATGGATAAGATAAAAGAGTATTTGGACGAGTTGGTGGCAAAGAACAACACCGAGGCGTTTATAAAGGACGATCCGGTGCAGTTTCCGCACAGATACAGCGATTTGAGGGATATCGAGATAGTGTCGTTTTTGGTTGCGACCATTGCCTGGGGCAACCGTAAGATGATATTGAACTCGGCCAACAAAATGCTGGATATTATGGGAAAATCGCCATACGACTATGTGATGTCGGGAGGATTCGAGAAGCTGGAGGATGGAAAGTGTATTCACAGAACGTTTTTCGGTAGGGATTTGAGGTACTATTGTAAAGGGTTCCAAGCATTATATGAGGGGGTTTCTCACCCCTGCGGAGTTCGGAATGACAGTCCTTCGTTGGAGGGTGTTTTTTATAATGAAGAACACGATGTTTGGAGGGGAATTGAAGATTTCAGAGATTTGATTGCGAAAGCTAATGGGTGCTCGAGCAAGCACATTTCAAATCCTTGTTGTGCAGAGCCCAAGAAAGGTTCGGCTTGCAAGAGGCTGCACATGGCGTTGCGTTGGCTGGTGAGAAACGACGGCATTGTGGATCTCGGCGTTTGGAAACAACTGAAACCAAAAGATTTGATGATACCTTTGGATGTGCATGTGGCGAGAGTTTCAAGGGAATTGGGACTGATTGACAGGAAAAGCAACGACAGGCAGACTGTCGAGCTGCTGACGGCAAAGTTACGCGAGTTTGACGCGCTGGACCCCGTAAAATACGATTTTGCGCTGTTCGGAGTCGAGGTTATGCCTTAAAAAATTGTTGATAACTTGGCCCAAAACACGAGTTATCAACATTTTGTTGATAACTTATTTAATAATTTATTAATAATTAAGGACCAGAAACCAAAGGTATTTCTTATATTTGCAAGGTAATATCGACCCATCCCATGGGATTATTATGCTCAGCGGGATC
>LUZN01000065.1 GCA_001603665.1 Bacteroidales bacterium Bact_22 | reverse complement strand
CTACCACAGGGTACTGTTGAGCATTTCGAAAATGGTACCAATAATCACAACAAAAATTCGAAAATTTTTGTTTTTTATTTAAAAAAATATATTATATTTGCTGACTTGATGAAGGCTCAGCAGCCTTCGTCGTGTGATTTTTTGTAACTTATTGAAAGAGAATAAATTATATTATATATGAGCGAAGGATTATATTCAATGGAAGCTAAGGATTTCGACAAAACCTTAGACTTAACCAAAATCAAGCCGTATGGCGACACCATGAACGACGGTAAAACCCAGTTGAGCTTTACTTTGCCGGTACCATGCGGCGCTGAAGCTGTAGAGGCAGCGAAACAACTCCTCAAGACTATGGGTTTCGAGAATCCTATCGTGGTGTATTACAAAGAGTTAACACCAGGATTCACGTTCTTCAACTGCTACGGAAGCTGCACTCACACCGTGAACTACAGCACAATATACGTTCCTAAGGTCGAGTCGAACACCATGGATATGTATGAAACCGACCAATATATCAAGGAAAACATCGGCCGTAAGATCGTCATCGTGGGAGCAAGTACAGGTACCGACGCTCACACTGTGGGTATCGACGCCATCATGAACATGAAAGGCTACGCTGGCCACTACGGACTCGAGCGTTACGAGATGATTGAGGCTTACAACCTCGGTTCGCAGGTGCCGAATGAGGAATTCATCGCAAAAGGCGTTGAGCTTCATGCTGATGCTTTGTTGGTTTCGCAGACAGTTACACAGAAAGACGTTCACATCAAGAATATGACCAACTTCATCGAGCTGATGGAGGCTGAGGGCTTGCGCGACAAGATGATTTGCTGCTGCGGTGGCGCCCGTATCTCGCACGAGCTCGCCAAAGAACTTGGTTTCGACGCCGGATTCGGCATGAACACCTACGCTGACGATGTGGCTTCGTTCGTGGTTCAAGAAATGGTCAAACGTGGAATGAAGTAGAAAATTCAAAAAATTAACAATTAAATATTTCAGAATATGGATAAAAACGAAATGAGAGAAGTTATCGCCAAGAGAGCGGCAAAAGAGCTGCATGACGGCGATGTAGTGAACCTTGGTATCGGTATCCCGACATTGATCCCTAACTACCTTCCAAAAGGCGTTTCAGTGACGCTGCAGACCGAAAACGGTGCTATGGGCATGGGTCCAACACCAGAAGAAGGCAAGGAAGACAAGAACCTCATCAACGCTGGCGGTGGTTTCATCACCTTGACACCTGGCGCTTGCACATTCGATTCAGCAACATCATTCGCAATCATCCGCGGCGGTCACGTCAACGTGTCATTCCTCGGCGCATTGCAGGTCGATGAGAAGGGTAACCTCGCCAACTGGATCATCCCGGGCAAGATGGCCCCAGGTATGGGCGGCGCTATGGACCTCGTGGTCGGTGCAAAACGCGTTATCCTCACCATGGAACACACACAGAAAGGTGCTCCGAAGATTTTGAAGGAATGCACACTGCCTCTCACAGCAGCAGGTCAGGTCAACATGATCATCACCGAGATGGGTGTGATGGAAATCACAAAAGAAGGCATCGTCCTCACAGAGATCCATCCTGAATTCACCGTCGAACAGGTGCAGGAAGCAACAGAGGCTAAGCTCATTATCAGTCCGAACCTCAAATCAATGGTTGACTAATCATGGAATATCAATATTTAAAAAGCGAAAACAGGGAAGACGGTATCTGCATCATGACGGTGTCGGCTCCTAAGTCGTTGAATGCACTGAATTCGACGGTTTTGAGGGAAATCGACGACTTCGTCAGCAACCTTGACACAAAGAAGACTCGCGTGCTCATCATCACTGGTGACGGCGAGAAATCGTTCGTGGCTGGCGCGGATATCTCCGAGATGGTGCATCTCTACGAGAAAGAAGGCTACGAGTTCAGTAAACTCGGCGCCATCGCTTTCCGTAAGATAGAGCTGCTCCCGATTCCTGTCATAGCTGCCGTCAACGGATTCTGCCTCGGCGGCGGATGCGAGCTGGCAATGGCATGCGACTTCCGTTATGCCTCAAGCAACGCCAAGTTCGGTCAGCCGGAGGTGGGACTGGGCATCACACCTGGTTTCAGCGGCACATACCGTCTCGCGAAGCTCATCGGACAAGGCTACGCCAAGGAGATGATTTACACTGGCAAGGCCATCCGTGCCGACGAAGCACTGCGCATCGGCTTGGTAAACGCTGTTTACGAGCCAGAAGTTCTGATGGAAAAAGTCATCGAGACAGCCCAGAAAATCGTGGCTAACGCTCCATTGGCTATCAAATACGCTAAGGAATGCATCAACGAGAGCTACGATATGAATGCTGCCGACGCCATCGAACTGGAAAATCGTAACTTCGGAAAGTGTTTCGCCACAGAAGACCAGAAAGAAGGAATGACAGCGTTTTTAAATAAGGAAAAACCAAGTTTTAAAGGAAAATAATTTAAATCTAATATTATGAAAGTATACGTTATCGGAACAGGAACCATGGCAAAAGGCATCGTGAAGGCTTTCGCAGCTAAGATGCCAGTCGTCATGAAGAGCAGAACTCAGGCCAGCATTGACAAGGCAATGGGTTCAATCGCAAAAGGTTACGCAAAACTCGTCGAAAAAGGCAAGATGACTCAAGAGGACGTTGACGCTCTGTTGAAGAACATCACCACAACCACCGACTATGCTTCATTCAAAGACGCCGACCTCGTCATCGAGGCAGCAGTCGAAGAGATGCAGCTTAAGAAAGAGGTGTTCATGGAACTCGACAAGATCTGCAAACCGGAAGCAATCTTCGCAACAAACTCATCATCATTGTCAATCACCGAAATCGCTGCCTGCACAACACGTCCGGCACAGTTCATCGGTATGCACTTCTTCAACCCGGCCGACAGAATGGCATTGGTGGAAGTCATCAAGGGACAGCTCACAAGCGACGAAGTGACAAAATGCATCGTTGACCTCGCCACATCAATCGGCAAACAGCCGGTCGAGGTGAAGGAAGCCCCAGGTTTCGTTGTCAACCGCATCCTCATCCCTATGATCAACGAGGCAGTCGGTATCTTGGCCGACGGCATCGCATCAGCAGAGGATATCGACAAGTGCATGATGCTCGGTGCAAATCACCCAATGGGACCTCTCGCATTGGCCGACCTCATCGGAAACGATGTCAACCTCGCCATTATGGAGGTGCTTTACAACGAATTCGGTGATCCTAAGTACCGTCCACATCCACTTCTCCGCAAGATGGTGCGCGCAGGATTACTCGGACGTAAGACAGGTGAAGGTTTCTACAAATACTAGAAATTAAAGGAATATTAATTGAAATAACATAATCTAATGGATTTTAGCTATTCAAAGACAGAAGAATTGTTCCTGCAGATGATCAGATCGTTTGCGGAGAACGAGGTCAAGCCTTTGGCAGCCGAAGTTGACGAGACAGAACGTTTCCCTATGGAGACCGTCAAGAAGATGGCGAAATTAGGTTTGATGGGCATCCCGGTACCACGCCAGTACGGCGGCGCCGGCGGATCAGTGCAGATGTACATCATGGCTGTTGAGGAGCTCTCAAGAGTATGCGCCACCACAGGCGTCATCCTCTCGGCTCACACATCGTTGTGCATGGCACCTATCCTCGAAAACGGAACAGAGGAACAGAAGATGAAATATTTGCCGAAGCTCGCATCAGGCGGATGGATCGGCGCTTTCGGTCTCACCGAGCCTAACGCCGGTACCGACGCCGCCATGCAGCAGACAATGGCTGTTGACGCTGGCGACAAATACATCCTCAACGGAACAAAGATTTTCATCACCAACGCAGCTTACGCCGATGTGTTCATCGTCATGGCAATGACCGACAAGAGCAAAGGCACCAAAGGCATCTCGGCATTCATCGTTGAGAAAGGCTTTAAGGGCTTCAGCATCGGTAAGAAAGAGTTGAAGATGGGTATCCGCGGCAGCGCGACCTGCGAGTTGATTTTCGAAAACTGCGAAGTGCCGAAGGAAAACCTCCTCGGACCTCTCGGAAAAGGCTTCAACATCGCTATGAAGACCCTCGACGGAGGCCGTATCGGTATCGCTTCACAGGCTCTCGGCATCGCTCAAGGCGCTATGGATGAGACAGTGAAATACACCAAGGAACGTAAGCAGTTTGGCAAGGCTATCGCCCAGTTCCAGAACACACAGTTCCAGATGGCCGACCTCAAGACTAAGGTCGAGGCAGCCCGTTTGCTCGTCAGAAGCGCAGCATGGAAGAAAGACAAAGGTCTCCCATACTCGGCAGATGCAGCAATGGCAAAACTCTTCGCAGCTGAGACAGCAATGGAAGTGACTACAAAGGCAGTCCAGTTCCACGGCGGCTACGGCTACACACGTGAATATCCGGTCGAGCGCATGATGCGCGACGCCAAAATTACCGAGATCTACGAAGGTACATCAGAGGTTCAGAGAATGGTTATTGCCGGTCATTTATTTAAATAGGAGGGAAGGATTATGAATATTATAGTTTGTATTAAGCAAGTACCTGATACTACCGAAATCAAAATCGATCCGGTAAAGAATACTCTTATCCGTGAAGGCGTTCCGAGCATCATGAACCCTGACGACAAGGGCGGTCTCGAACTCGCACTCCAGATGAAAGACAAATACGGCGCTAACGTCACAGTTATCACCATGGGACCTCCGCAAGCCGACCTCATCCTGAGAGAAGCTTTCGCTATGGGCGTTGACAGAGCTATCTTGCTGAGCGACAGAAAGTTCGCTGGTGCTGATACTCTCGCAACATCATACGCATTGGCAGGCGCCATCAAGACTTTGGACTATGACCTCATCATCGCTGGCCGTCAGGCTATCGACGGTGACACAGCACAGGTCGGTCCTGAGATGGCTGAACACCTCGGATTACCACAGGTTTCATACGTCATCGACGCTGAACGCGAAAAGAACGGCAACTTCATCGTGAAGAAAGAAAACGAAGACAGCGTGCAGACTCTCGAAGTCGAAGGCAAGTGCGTCCTCACAGTGTTGGCATCAGCATTCGAGGCACGTTACATGACAGTGGCCGGCATCGTTGACGCTTACGACAAGGAAGTTGAGGTTTGGGGCGCCGACAAACTCGATGTCGATGAGAACAAACTCGGTCTGAAAGGCTCACCGACAAAGGTGTGGCAGTCATTTCCTAAACAGCTTAAGGCACCGGGCGAGGTGTTTGAAGTGAGCGAGGAAGAAGCAGTCGAAATCATTGTTAAGAAATTGAAAGAGAAACATTTAATCTAAAAGTAAGAGTTATGGATATCAAAGATTACAAAAACGTTTATGTGTTCGCAGAACAGCGCGGTGGTACAATCCAATCCGTAGCTTACGAACTTTTAGGTAAAGCACGCGACTTGGCCGACGCTCTCGGCGAGAAAGTCGTGGCAATGTTACTTGGCTACAATGTGAAAGATCAGGCTCAGAGCCTCATCGAGATGGGTGCTGACGAAGTGCTCGTCGCCGACTGCCCTGAACTCAAGGATTACTTGACAGAACAGTATTCACAAGTTGTGTATCAGATGATTACTGCCGGTTGCCCGAGCATCGTCCTTTACGGTGCAACAACCATCGGTCGTGACCTCGCACCACGTATCGCTTCACGTTTGAAGACAGGTCTGACAGCAGACTGCACCAAGCTTGAAATCGGTATCGTCGAGGAGACAGGCGAGAAGCAGTTCCGCTCAACACGTCCTGCATTCGGTGGCAACCTGATGGCAACAATTCTTTGCCCTAACACACGTCCTCAGATGTCGACAGTGCGTCCTGGCGTGATGCAGAAACGCGTTCGCGAGGCCGGCAGAAAAGGCACCATCACAATGTTTGCTCCTAAGTTCGACACAAGCAAGTTCAAAGTCAAAGTCATTGAGACCAAGATGAATTGCAAGTGCGCCGACGACATCGCCGATGCCAAGATTTTGGTTTCTGGTGGCCGTGGCGTTCACGACAAGGAAGGTTTCAACAAGCTTCAGGCTTTGGCAGACGTCCTCGGTGGCATGGTGTCATCATCACGTGCCATGGTCGACGCAGGCATCATGGATCACTGCTTCCAGGTCGGTCAGACAGGTAAGACAGTGCGTCCGGCCCTTTACATGGCATGCGGTATCTCCGGCGCTATCCAGCACCTCGCAGGTATGGAGGAGTCAGACTTCATCATCGCCATCAACAAGGACAAATACGCACCAATCTTCTCAGCCGCTGACCTCGGCATTGTAGGCGACCTCCATAAGATCGTCCCGATGCTGACAGAGAGACTGAAGAAAGAAGTGGAGAAATAATTATGATTTAAAGATTTAAAGATTTAAAATTAGATTTTTAAAGATTAATTGTTTGTGATAAAATTCCCGGTTGAAGCGATTCTGCCGGGGATTTTTATTAAATTTTTCCAAAATATCTTGTCAAATCAAAATTTTTCGTATTTTTGCAGCGGGTAAGTCTTATACGACCAGCTCCTGTCAAACTCCCCCAGGGTCGGAAGGCAGCAAGGGTAGATGGTTGAGCGGTGCGATATAAGTAGCTTACCCTTTTTTGTCTGAGATGATAATAAACCCGACATACACAGGCAAGCAGTATTGGACAACAGTCATAGTTTCAGGATTGTTGTTAAGTCTTTTATTATCAATTACTTATACTATCTTTTACGAACGCCTGTACGTCGCCTCATCATATTTATTCTCAATAATTTACCTAATTCCGTTCGTCTGGCTCAGCATCACCTTGGCCTTTTTCAAAAACAAATTCGTGTGGAGCGAGTTCTCCTACGGCAAGGCTTTCCAGATGAGTTTCCTCAGCGGACTTATTGGCTCCGTCATCTTCAGCGTAGTCATCTATATTCTCTACGCTTACGTCGGAATCGAGAGTAGGATAGGGCTTTACGAAAACGGCCGTCAGATGCGCCAGCTTTTCTCACCTCTGGCAACCGCCGTCTCGATGTTGATAATAAATGTGATATTATCGCTGTTTTATTCATTAATTATTGCTATCTTTGCACGTAAAAAAGATTGAAATGGATATATCTGTCATCATACCTTTGCTGAATGAGGAGGAATCGCTGCCTGAACTCGAGGCCTGGATCCGCCGCGTCATGAATGAAAACAACTTTTCATACGAGATCGTGTTTGTCGACGACGGCAGCACCGACGGCTCATGGCATTGCATCCAGAGGCTCAAGGAAGAGAATCCTAACATCCACGGCATCCGCTTCCGCAGAAATTACGGCAAGTCGGCCGCTCTCAACGAAGGTTTCAAGGTGGCACAAGGCGACGTGGTAATCACCATGGACGCAGATTTACAGGACAGCCCCGATGAGATTCCGGAGCTCTTCAACATGATTGAGAAAGACGGCTACGACCTTGTAAGTGGCTGGAAGAAAAAGCGTTACGACTCGACATTCACGAAAAACATCCCGTCGAAATTCTACAACTGGTCGACACGCCGCATGACACATATCAAGCTTCACGACTTCAACTGCGGATTGAAAGCATATCGTAACGAAGTGGTGAAAAGCATCGAGATCTATGGCGAGATGCATCGTTACATCCCTGTCATCGCAAAAGCTGCAGGTTTCACGCACATAGGGGAGAAGGTGGTTCATCACCAGAAGAGGAAATTCGGCACCTCGAAGTTCGGAATGAGCAGATTTTTAAGGGGTTACCTCGATTTGCTCACCATCACTTTCATCTCAAAGTTCGGCAAACGCCCGATGCACCTCTTCGGAGGCCTCGGCAGCTTGACATTCCTCGCCGGTTTCGTCATGAGCATCATCCTCGTGGTCAAAAAATACGCTTTCCACGCCTACGGAATGACACGCCGTCCGTTGTTCTACCTCGCTTTGCTCTGCATGGTGGTCGGTACACAACTGTTCCTCACGGGGTTCTTAGCCGAACTCGTGCAGTCAACGTCGTCAAAAAATAAGGTTTACGGAATTTCCGAAAGGATCTAGTATCTGTCGTACGGATCATCGTAAGGCTCGTCGAAGCCTTCATCCTCATAGTATTCATCCTCATTTTCACCGAAGATGTCTTCTTCGTCCTCGGCAAACATGTTTTCGCCTTCTTCCCAGTCGAAATCTTCTTCGAGCTTGCTCTCGTCAAACTCGTCGATGTCGTTCATTTCACTCATAAAATCGCGCAGTTCCTCGTCGGTCATCTCATCGAGGTTGGCCGTGAGCAGCTTGTTGTCGCGCGATGAGGCCCTCAACTCCTTCAGCACATCAGGGGCGATGTAGAAATCGTCGATGTTTTCCTCACAATATTTTATATATTTCGGGTCTTTCTCGAAGACTTCAGCCAAAGTCTCACCCTCATATTTTCCGAAAGTAAAAATCGAATCAACGTCGTAAAATTTCATATCAAATCAAATTTTTGAATTACAAAAATACATCGTTTTCTTTAAAAAAGCAAGTTTTTTCGTTATTTTTTGAAAATAAAATAAACCGCCAGAACAAGTAATCCGAAACCCACAAGATGGTTCCAATGGAACTCGCCCATTTTGAACACTTTGATGCTGATAATCATGAAAACGATAAGGCTCACGACCTCTTGAATCACCTTGAGTTCTACCAAGCTGAACGGACCGCCATGTACTTCAGAGCCGATGCGGTTAGCGGGAACCATGGCTGTATATTCCAACAGAGCCACGCCCCAGCTGGCTAAGATGATGAGAATCAATGGCCAATCTTTAATAATACCCATATCCGACAACTTCAAGTTGCCATACCATGCAAATGTCATGAAGATATTCGACACAATCAAAAGCAATACTGTGTAAACGCCTCTCATTTTTTAAAAATTTGCCGCAAAATTCGGGAATTTTTTATTATCTTTGCAAAAATATTAAAAAAATGACTTCGATCGACAACATTATTAAGGATTCAATAGCCGTTAAGCAGTTGATACTCAATGACAAAGCATTGATTGAGAAAATAAACAAAGCTGCTGAGATGTGCGTTGAATCGTTGAAAAAAGGTGGTAAGATTCATTTCTGCGGCAATGGCGGCAGTGCTTCCGACGCGCAACACCTGGCGGCTGAGCTTAGCGGACGTTTTTATTACGACCGTGCTCCACTGAACGCCGAGGCTTTACACGTGAATACAAGCTATCTCACTGCTGTCGCGAATGACTATTCATTCGATATGGTTTACGCCCGCATGCTTGAGGCTTCGGCAAAGAAAGGCGATGTTATATTTGCCATCAGCACATCGGGTAACTCGGCTAATATCTTGAAAACCGTTGAAAAAGCTAAGGAAATGGGCGTTACAGCCATCGGAATGACAGGGGAGAGCGGCGGCAAGATGAAGAGCTGCTGCGACATACTTCTCAACGTGCCGAGCCAGTGCACTCCGCGCATTCAGGAGTCGCACATCATGATAGGCCATATCATCTGCGAAATCATCGAAGCCACAATGTTTCCTAAGAAATGATGGATTTTAAAGGCAAAATCGACAAGTCATGGACTCTATTCCTTGATAGAGATGGCGTGATTAACGTGCGCCTCGTCGACGATTATGTCAAGAAAATCGAGGAATTCGAGTTTTTGCCAGGTGTTTTGGACGCTTTAAATATATTTTCCGAAAAATTTGGTCGAATAATCATAGTTACCAACCAGCAAGGTGTCGGCAAAGGCTTGATGACGCTTGAGGATGTCGATGCTGTTCATGATTTTATGAACAAAGAAATTGAATCTAAAAAGGGTAGGATAGACGCCATATATGTTTGTCCGCAGCTGAAATCGGACCCTGACAACTTCCGCAAGCCTAGTCCGAAGATGGCCTATATGGCGCAACACGACTTCCCGGAAATTGATTTCGAAAAATCAATCATGATCGGCGATTCAAACTCTGATATCGAGTTCGGAAAAAACGCCGGGATGTACACTATATTAATAGGTGATGAATTCGACTCATTACTGCAATTTGCCCAATACTTAAAGTAATCACCCGGCCATGTCAACACTTATACTGACCGTATTTGCTATCTACACCGTGCTGATTTTGGTGATAGCGCACATCACGTCGCGTAAGTCGACGAATGAGACGTTCTTCACCGGAAACCGTAAATCGCCGTGGTTTGTGGTGGCTTACGGCATGATAGGAGCCTCGCTGTCGGGAGTCACCTTCATGTCGGTGCCAGGCAACGTCTACACCAGTCAGTTCACCTACTTTGGCATAGTCCTCGGCTACATCATAGGCTACGCGGTGATCGCCTTTCTTCTCCTCCCGCTGTATTACAAGCTCAACCTCACATCAATCTACTCCTACCTCGAGATGCGCTTCGGCCGACACTCGGAGAAGACAGGCGCAGCATTTTTCATACTGTCCCGACTGCTCGGCTCCGCGCTGCGTATGTACTTGGTAGTCTTTGTGTTATACGAATTCGTGTTCAAAGCCTGGGGTATCCCGTTCTGGGTGCCAGCGGTGATATTCATAGTCCTCATCCTCGTCTATACGTTCAAAGGCGGCATCAAGACGGTGGTGTGGACCGACACATTGCAGACCACATTCCTGCTTCTGGCAGCGATAATCACCGTGGTCTGCATCTTGAAAGAGCTCGGCATCACGATTCCTGATCTTCTGAAAGCCTCGTCGCAGCAGGGCTTCACAAAGATGTTTGAAACCGACCCGAATCATAGCCGTTTCTGGCTGAAGCAAATATTAAGCGGCGCCTTCATCACCATAGTGATGACCGGCCTTGACCAGGACATGATGCAGAAGAACATGACCTGCAAGAGTCTGCGCGATGCCCAGAAAAATGTGCTGACTTCGAGCATTTTGTTCATATTTGTAAATATCATCTTCCTCTGTTTGGGCGCCGCTTTGATATACTACGCACAGCAGACGGGCTTCCAACTGCCGACAAACGACAGTGGAGTAGTGGTCAACGACAAGATTTTCCCAGCTATCGCATTCAGTTTCAGCAAGTTCACCAGCATTGTGTTCGTCATCGGACTGGTAGCAGCGGGCTATTCCTCAGCCGACGGCACTCTCACGGCGCTGACCACCACATTCTGCTATAACTTCCTAGATTTCGGCAGTAAAACCGACATCTCCGAAGAAGAGAAACTCAAGAAAAGAAAGAAAATCCACATCTGCTTCGCAGCACTTTACCTCTTGGTAATCATAGCGTTCCGTCCATTCCACACACAGTCGCTTATCGACAAGGTGTTCGAAATCGCAGGCTACACCTATGGACCGCTGCTCGGACTCTACACCTTCGGACTCTTCATCAAAAACCGCCGACCGGCCGACAGATTCGTGCCTTACATCGCAATAGCGTCGCCGATTTTGAGTTATATATTAAATGTCTATTCAAAAGACCTGTTCAACGGCTATCAGTTTGGCTTTGAAACATTGATAATCAATGGGTTAATAACGTTTATCGCGTTATTGGCCGTGTCTAAAAAAGAAAAAATATAGTGTTATGAAAAAACTATTATTAGCATTAGCATTATTTGCATCGTTAAGCCTTGAGGCTCAATTTGTTACGACATCGTCAAAGAACGCCGGCGATTCACAGTCCGACGGAGTGATGTATTATCTTCCGAGAAACGTGATCCGACTGGAGTTCACGATAGAGGAGACCGACTATTACATCGGACCGTTTGCCGAGTTTTCGACCGATATGCTGGGCGTGAAAGACTACGTCCGTGAAAACAAATCGGAATTCAGCATCAAAAACGTTGATATTCAGACGATTACAGAGATTGACCCCAATGCGGCTTTCATCATCGCACAAGACGACAAGAGCAAGGAGCCACTTCCTGAGGTCATCTTAGATGCCGATGGAATCATCTTGGCCTTGGGTTACGACAATGTCCCGGCGGGTTACCAGATTGAGCGTAAGTCGTTAAATGACAATGATTTAGAGACAAATGAAAGGGTAGAGGTCTCATTTATTGAAATCTTCGACAGCGAGGTGGAGCTCGACGATGACGATGATGACGAAGAAGGCCATACAGCTAAGAAAGTTACCAAGGAAGACAAGGCTAAGGTGGCTGTGGAGAAGATCAGCAACGTGAGAAATGCTTATTTTGAGCTTATTTCGGGCGCTCAGGAGGTCGCTTACGGTTCGACCACAAAGTATATGGCCAACAACCTGAAAGCCCTTGAAAATGAATATATTAGCCTTTTTAAAGGCAAAATTGTGAAGAATACCTATAAAAAGGTGGTTTATGTGACGCCGGAAAGCAATCAGCTAAATGCTTCATTATCAATAGGTAAGCTCACAAATAAGGGCGAAACTGTGAAGATTCAGTTCGACAGTCACATTTCGGAGCAAAACATCAACCTGACAAGCGATGAGACCAGGAATTCTGCTCAGGTTAACAAGGTGTTTTACAGGATTCCGTTTACAACCAACGTAAAAATCGTCTCCGGAAATACAATCATTGCCGAAAAAGCCATGATTATCAGTCAGTTTGGCGACATCAGAGCTATTTCGGCAAAGAACAGCAGGGTTTTGTTTAACCCAAATACAGGTCAGATAATTAGATTAGAACGGTAAGTCATCGCCGTTATCCGACGCGAAATAATCGTCGTTCATCGGCGGCAGCGGCTGCTGTGGCGGCATCTGGCTGCCAGGCTGCTGCACAGACTGTGCTTCGGGCTGCTCAAGGTCGAATCTGAACGCTGTTACGTCAGTATACCATTTACCGTTGAATTCACGCGATTCTATACGAATCTGAGCCTTGATAAGCTGGCCGACGAAGAAGTTATTAGCTTCATTGACGCGATCGCCCCAGCACATCAGACAAATCTTTTTAGGAAACTGTTCCTGAGTCTCGATAATCAATTCCTGTTTTTTCCATGGACCGCGAGGAGAGTTTCCTTCGGTCAAAGTACCCAATTGTACAACTTTACCAACTATTTCCATATATTTATTTTTAATTATTTTCTCATCGCAAATATAGGAATAATTTTCGAACGATTATCCACTTGCATAAAAAAGAATTTTATGTATAAATTCGTTTACATTGTAAAAATCCCTTTTGTAAAATAATATACATTATGTTAAATACACTCTCTCATAAAAAGGTGGAGTGTCTGCTCCACCTTCAGTTTCTACTCATCAAGAGCTTTTGCCTTATCGTTCATCTTAAGACGAGCGTAGATGCCTCTCAGAGCCTGCTTTACAGCCGGATCGTCAGGAAGCAGCTCGTAAGTCTTCTCAACGTATGGCAATGCTCTCTGGTCGTAACCTTTAGCTTCTTCAACCATAGCGTCGGTTGCTGCGAGATATGCATTGAAGTTTGAATACTCGCTTGGATCTTTGTCGTTAGCTTCCTTATAGATATCCGAAGCCTTGTCGATCAGCAAAGCGCCTGCGTTGTAGTAAGCATCAGCGTATGCTGCATTCTCAGCGATAGCGCTCTCATAGTAACCCAGAGCCTTCTCGATGTCGTAGATGTTTGATTCTCTGTTGCCGTAGATTGTTCCAAGGATGAAATAATAAACCGGCTGATCGGTGTATTTCTTAGCCATAGCCTCGATCTGGTCGACAATCTCCCCTTCTCTGTGGAGTGAAATGTAGGTGTTGATCATGTCGTTAACCAGCTGAGGATCATCCGGATACTTAGCTCTGGCGACTTCAATCATCTCCACCGATTTCTCACCCTGACCGAGCTCTCTGTAAGCGTTGATGATTCCTGAATAGATGCTTGCATCGTCGAAGCCCTTTGAGATGAGTTCCTCATAAGCTGTAGCTGCCGCGTCGTACTTACCGCTCTTGACAGCGCAGATTGCGTAGTTCATCATAGCGGCATCGTCGTATGCTTCGATTGTTGCTGCTGCGTTGTTAGCTTTCATGAAATCGTTCATAGCCTCTTCGTATGAACCGCTGTTGAAGCTCTCAACACCAAGCTGATAGTAGGTGTTGTCGACGGCTCTCACATATGAAGCGAGTTCCTGACCATTCTGCATGTAATACTTCTGGTCGAGCTCTTTCACTTTCTCGACTGCTGACAGTACCTTCTCAAATGCGTTAGGTTCGAGATCGTAAAACTCAGGATATGCACCGATTTTGTAGTAAATGACAGCGCAATAATGCCATGTCTTAGCCTGATTCATTGTGGCCTCATGCTGTGAAGCTGCGTCGATAGATGCTTTTGCCTTTCCCATCAATATCTTAGCATCCTTCATCTGCTTGGCAGCCTTCTCCATCTTGTTGACAGCCTTGTAGTCGTCGGCTGCGTCGATGAGCTGCTGAGCCTGTCTCTGGTAGTTGTTAGCGTTCTGACGTTGCATGTCTTGGGCTATAGCAAACTGGCCGAATAATGCCAATGCTAATAATAACAATACTTTCTTCATTTTATTCAATTTTAAAAGTTAAACTTCCTGTTGATTTTCTGTATTAACGTTGTCTGCACCTTCATTATTGTCCGAAGTCTCAGCATTCTCAACGTTTTCAGCATTTTCGTCGTACTCTTCATCCTCTTCAATGTCTTCAGCCTTTACTTTTGTAACAGCTGCGATCTCGTCGTTGTCGCGGAGGTTGATGAGGCGCACGCCTTGCGTTGCACGACCCATAACTCTCAGAGTATCAACGGCTATACGGATGAGGATACCCGACTTGTTGATGATCATGAGGTCGTCGCCGTCGACCACGTCCTTGATAGCCACCAGCTTACCGGTCTTATCGGTGATGTTCATGGTCTTGACGCCCTTACCGCCACGGTTGGTGATACGGTATTCCTCGAGGTCGGAACGTTTTCCGTAGCCCTTTTCGGAGACCACCAGCACGTTGGTCGCCGGGTCGTCGATGCAGATCATGCCGACCACCTCGTCGTTTTCGTCATCCACGGTGATGGCGCGCACTCCCGAGGCTGTTCTACCCATCGGACGCACCGTCTTCTCAGGGAATCGGATGGCCCTACCCGACTTCAGCGCGATCAGGATCTCGCTGTTGCCGCTGGTCATCTTAGCTTCGAGCAGCTCGTCGCCTTCGCGGATGCCAAGAGCGATGATACCTGTAGCACGCGGACGTGAGTAAGCCTCCATCGTGGTCTTCTTGATGATACCCTTCTTCGTGATGAGTGTCAGATAATGACTCTCGCAGAATTCAGGTGTCATATTCGTCAAGTTGATATACGCCTTGACGTTGTCGTCCGGCTCCAGATGGATGAGGTTCTGGATGGCTCTACCCTTGCTTGCCTTAGTGCCTTCTGGGATTTCGAACACGCGGAGCCAGTAGCATCTGCCCTTCTCGGTGAAGAACAGCATGTAGTTGTGGTTCGTGGCCACGAAGATCTGTTCGATGAAGTCTTCGTCGCGTGCGTCGGAGCCTTTCGAGCCCTTGCCTCCCCTGCTCTGGCGGCGGTATTCCGTCAGGTTGGTACGTTTGATATAGTTAAGGTGCGAGATTGTCACAACCACTGCGTCGTCGGCGATGATGTCTTCCATCTTGAAGTCTTCAGCCGTGCGCTCGATGGTGCTCTTACGCTCGTCACCGTATTTTTCTTTCACGTAAAGCAGCTCTTTCTTGATGATGTCGAACTGCAACGCCGGATCAGCGAGGATATCCTTCAAGTGAGCGATGAGCTTATGCAGCTCTTCCAACTCATCCATGATCTTCTTGATCTCGAGGCCTGCCAACTGACCTAAGCGGTATGCCACGATAGCAGCTGCCTGCGGGTCGTCGAAGCCGTACTGATCCATCAAAGCCTGCTTAGCTTCCTGGGCGCCGCCCTTACAAGCCTTGATAGTGGCGATGATGTCGTCAATGATGTTGATAGCGCGTGCCAGACCTTCGAGGATATGAGCACGTTTCTCAGCCTCACGCAGGTCGTGCTGTGTACGACGCACCACGCACTGATGACGGTGGTCGACATAGTACTGAATCAACTGCTTGAGATTCAAAGTATGTGGACGACCATTGACCAAACACACGTTGTTCACGCTGAATGAGCTCTGCAGACCTGTCATCTGGAACAGCTTGTTCAAGACGACGCTTGACACTGCATCACGCTTCAGGTCGTAAACGATACGCAGACCATTACGGTCGGATTCGTCGCGGATATCAGCAATGCCGTCGAGTTTCTTCTCGGAGATGAGGTCGGCGGTACGCTTGATCATATCGGCCTTGTTGGTCTGATAAGGCACTGATGTGGCGATGATACGCTCGTGACCGTTATGTTCCTCAATAGTAGTATTTGCACGCAAAACGATACGTCCGCGGCCTGTCTCGAAAGCGTCTTTCACGCCTTCGTAGCCGTAGATGATGCCACCTGTCGGAAAGTCAGGAGCTTTGATATACTCCATCAACTCGCTGACGGTGATGTCGTTATTGTCGATATAAGCTATGATTCCGTCGACCACCTCGCTGAGGTTATGAGGCGGCATGTTGGTCGCCATACCCACGGCGATACCGCTCGCTCCGTTGACCAGGAGGTTCGGGATGAGCGACGGAAGCACTGTAGGCTCCTGCTCGGAATCATCATAGTTGTTCATAAAATCGACAGTGTCCTTGTCGAGGTCGGCAAGCATCTCTTCGGCAATCTTACGCAGACGTGCCTCGGTGTAACGCATTGCCGCCGGCGGGTCAGCGTCCATAGAGCCGAAGTTACCCTGACCGTCGATGAGAGGATAACGCATGCTCCAGTCCTGAGCCAGACGCACCATAGCGTCATACACTGACGAGTCACCATGCGGGTGATACTTACCCAAAACTTCGCCGACCACCTTGGCTGACTTCTTATACGGGCGATTCGAGAGCACGCCCATGTCCATCATACCATAAAGGATACGGCGGTGTACAGGTTTCAAACCATCTCTAACATCAGGCAATGCACGTGCTACGATGACCGACATCGAATAGTCGATGTAGCTGGTCTTCATGTGGTCCTCGATGCCTATCGGAACTATGCGTTCGCCCTCAAGTTTTTCACCTTCTAAACGTTCTTCCATTTATCTTTCCTTTAATTTTTATAAATCCTAAAAATAGTCTACAAAAATACGGATTTTTTTTGAACGAAAAACAAAATTCTTTAATATTTTCCAACATTTTTTTAACATTATTTTAACAAAAATCATGCCAAAAGGACGCACGGACGGAATTTTATTTGTATTTTTGCAGTTTGAAATTTTATTAATATGGATCAGAAGTTTTCACCAAGGGTGCAGGATATAATGCAGCATAGTCGCGAAGAGGCTGTAAATATGGGCAATCCATATATCGGCCTGGAGCATATTTTCCTTGGTATTGTGAATGATAAGGACAGCAATGCGGTTCAGATTTTGAAGAATCTGGATCTTGATATAGAAGCGTTTAAGCAGAAACTCGAGGCTTCGATAAGGACGAATAACGTGGTGATGGGCAACGCCAGCAACCTGCCGCTTACCAAGCAGGCCGAGCGCGCGCTGAAGTTCACCTATATCGTGGCAAAAGACTTCAACAGCGAACAGGTCGCATCGGAGCATCTGATGCTTGCCATCCTTCACGACGATAATAATATCGTATCGCAACGCCTTGAATATGAAGGAATTACATTTAACAGATATAAAAAGGAAGTCGAGAAGCTGACGCCGAATTATCCTGCTAAAAGCAGAAATGAAGATGTGGCTACAGAACCTCAGAATGTGTTTCAGGATGAGGATGAAGAAGACGAGGTACCGACGCAAACCACTGATAAACAGCGTAAAAACGCTTCAAAATCGGCCACTCCTATCCTCGACAGCTTTGGCCGTGACCTGACGAAAGCTGCTGAAGAAGGCCGCCTCGACCCTATCGTCGGACGTGACAAGGAGCTTGAGCGCATCTCGCAGGTGCTGAGCAGAAGGAAGAAAAACAACCCTATCCTCATCGGTGAGCCAGGCGTGGGAAAGTCAGCAATTGCTGAGGGTTTGGCGCAGCGCATCGTGGCACATAAGGTGTCGCGCACGCTTTACAACAAACGTATAATTGTTCTTGATTTGGGTTCGGTTGTCGCCGGAACAAAATACCGCGGACAGTTTGAGGAACGCATGAAAGGCATCCTCAACGAGCTCGAGAAGAATCCTGATATCATCATCTTCATCGATGAGATTCATAACATCGTGGGAGCAGGCAACGCCAACGGCTCACTCGACGCTTCGAACATGTTCAAGCCGGCCTTGGCTCGCGGAGAGCTGCAGTGCATAGGTGCTACGACACTTGACGAGTACCGCCAGTATATCGAGAAAGACGGCGCTTTGGAACGTCGTTTCCAGAAAATACTGGTGGAACCGACGACTCCTGAGGAGACCGTTCAGATTTTGAAGAACATCAAGAGCAAATACGAAGACCATCACCTCGTGAAATATGACGACGAGGCCATCGAGGCCTGTGTGAAGCTCACCAACCGCTATATCTCCGATCGCAACCTCCCCGACAAGGCCATCGACGCCATGGACGAGGCGGGCGCCCGGGTGCACATCAGCAGCATCCACGTGCCTACCGAGATCATCGACATGGAGCAAGAGCTTGAGACCATCAAGCAAGAGAAGAAACAGGCCATCAAGGAGCAGCGATTCGAGGATGCGGGCAAGTACCGCGACGAAGAGAAGGCATTAGCCGAGAAGCTCGAAACCGCTAAGCGGGCTTGGGATAACGACACCAATAACCATCGCGAGACCGTGACCGAGCAGAACGTTGCAGAGGTAGTGGCCATGATGACGGGAGTGCCGGTGCAGCGCATAGCACAGAACGAGGGCGACCGCCTGATGAGCATGGAATCAGAGTTGGCGGGAACAGTCATCGGTCAGGATGAGGCCATCAAGACCGTGGTTAAGGCTATCAGAAGAAACAGAGCGGGCCTGAAAGACCCAAACAGACCTATCGGAAGCTTCATCTTCCTCGGCCCTACCGGCGTCGGAAAGACCTATCTGGCCAAGGTTTTAGCCAAATATCTCTTCGACTCGGAAGACGCTTTGATCCGTATCGACATGAGCGAATACATGGAGAAGTTCGCTGTGTCGCGTCTCGTGGGAGCGCCTCCAGGATATGTGGGTTATGAAGAAGGCGGTCAGCTGACCGAGAAAGTTCGCCGTAAGCCCTACTCCATCGTGCTATTGGACGAGATTGAGAAGGCACATCCTGATGTATTCCATCTGTTGTTGCAGGTGCTCGACGACGGCGTGCTGACTGATTCGTTAGGCCGCAGAGTCGATTTCAAGAATACCATCGTGATAATGACGTCGAACATAGGTTCACGTCAGCTGAAGGACTTCGGACAAGGCGTAGGATTTGGCACACAGGCGAAGAAAGATTCGAAAGATAAATATTCCCGTGCCGTGATCGAAAATGCCTTAAAACGCTCGTTTGCCCCCGAATTCCTTAACAGAATCGACGAGGTTGTGATATTCGAGTCGCTGAACAAGGACAATATCGAAAAGATCATCGACATTGAGTTGAAGAAGGTGTTCGAGCGCATCAGAGAGATGGGTTACGAGCCGGAACTCACTGAAAAAGCAAGAGGTTTCATCGCCGAGAAGGGCTGGGACGAGCAATACGGAGCACGTCCGCTGAAGCGCGCCATCCAGAAATATGTGGAAGACGTCCTCGCCGAGGAAATCATCAAATCGAACCCCGCAAAAGGCAGCAAAATCGTTATTGATTACGATTCTGAAAAAGAAGATATGACCGTAGAGACGTTTCCCGAAACGTCTCCTGTAGGGACGCACCGCGTGCGTCCGAATGACGACAATAAATGAATCTAAAGGATCAGATAGATAACCGTTTTTTCAAGGTGATAACCGCCGCGTCGCGCGAATTGGGTTACGATTCGTACATCGTGGGCGGCTATGTCCGCGACCTGCTGTTGCATCGTCAATCGAATGATATTGATGTAGTTACAGTCGGCAGCGGCATTGAGCTGGCCAAGAAAACGGCGTCGTTGCTCCCGGGCAAGAAACACGTGAAATATTACGGTCGCTTTGGCACCGCTATGATTAACGTGGCAGGTCATGAGATTGAGTTTGTGGGTGCCCGCAAGGAGTCGTATACGGCCGACAGCCGCAAGCCCACCTGCGAAAACGGCACCTTGGAGGACGACCAGAACCGTCGTGACTTCACCATCAACGCAATGGCTATCTCATTGAACGAAAGCGACTTCGGCGAGCTGGTCGACCCGTTTAACGGGGTTCAGGACCTTGAAAACAAGGTCATCCGTACGCCTTTAGACCCCGACATCACCTATTCCGACGACCCTTTGCGCATGATGCGCGCCATCAGGTTTGCCACTCAGCTGCATTTCATGATTGAGGGCGAATCGTTCGATGCCATTCGTCGTAACGCCCAGAGAATCAAGATAATATCGATGGAACGCGTCACCGAGGAGATGAACAAAATCATCATGTCGGACGTGCCGAGCATAGGTTTCAAACTTTTGGATAAGAGCGGTCTGCTTCCTTTGATTTTTCCGCAGATGGCGGCCTTGAAAGGCGTCGAAGTGCAGGAAGGCAAAGGGCATAAGGATAATTTCTACCACACTCTCGAAGTGCTTGATAATGTGGCACTTAGCGGTGGCGATTTATGGCTCAGATGGGCTGCCGTTTTGCACGACATTGCCAAACCGTTGACCAAGCGTTTCGAGAAAGAAGCCGGCTGGACCTTCCACGGCCACGAGGTGAAAGGCGCGAAGATGGTGCATAAGATTTTTGCCAATTTCAAGCTTCCGCTTAACGATAAGATGAAATATGTGGAGAAGCTGGTTTACCTCCACCTCCGCCCCATCGTGCTGGCTCAAGACATCGTAACTGATTCAGCAGTAAGGCGTTTGCTCTTTGACGCAGGCGATGATATCGACGATCTTATGACGCTTTGCGATGCCGATATCACTTCGAAAAATGAAGAGAAAAAAGCCCGTTTCCATAATAATTTCCAGATTGTAAGAAGAAAATTAAAGGAGATTGAGGCAAAAGACCATCTGCGCAACTGGCAGCCGCCTGTCGATGGCACTGTCATCATGAAAACCTTCGGAATTCCTGAGTGTCGCGACGTCGGCGTGATAAAAACCGCCATACGCGAGGCCATCTTGGACGGCATCATCGGCAATAATTTCGCTGAAGCTTATCAGTTTATGAAGGCCGAAGGCAAAAAAATCGGCTTGAAGGTGGTTTGCGAAGTCACTGAGCCTGTTGAAGTTAAGTCAAACGGACCCGTTCCAGTCAAATAATTTCTGTTTTGGAAAACAAGCATCTCATAGTATTGGCTGGCCCTACCGCGTCGGGAAAAACGGCGACGGCGATTAAGCTTGCCAAGGCTTTTGATGCTGAGATAATATCTGCCGACAGCCGTCAGTTTTATAAGGAATTGTCCATCGGAACAGCCGCTCCTACTGCCGAAGAATTAGCCCAGGTTAAGCATCATTTCGTACATAATTTGAGCATCGAAGACAAGTACGATGTCGCTGATTATGAGAAAGATGTAATACTTTACTTAAAGAATTACTTTAAGAATCACGATGTAGCTGTCATGACTGGTGGTTCGGGCTTATTTATCGATGCAGTTTGCAACGGATTGGATGAGATTCCGGATATCTCCGATGAGATTAGAGCCAAGGTGACCAAGATGCTTGAGGAAGGCGGCATTGAGGCATTGCAGAAGGAAGTCGAACGCGTTGATAACGACTATTTTCAGATTGTCGACAAGCAGAATCCGCGTCGTTTGCAGCGGGCGCTGGAGGTTTATTATCAAACTGGAAGGCCCTACTCCACTTTCAGGCAAGGAAACGCGGTAAAAAGAGACTTCAACATCATAAAATTGGCCATTCTTTGGGATCGCGACAAGCTCATCGAGCGGATCAACAAGCGCGTTGACTTGATGATGCAGCAAGGACTGCTGGATGAAGTGAAGTCGGTGTATCCGAAACGGCATCTAAATCCTTTAAACACAGTAGGTTACAAGGAGTTGTTCGATTATCTCGACGAAAAATGCACTTTAGAACACGCTGTGGAGCAGATAAAAATCAACACCCGACAATATGCCAAAAGGCAGATGACGTGGCTGAGGAAACGAAATGATTATCAATGGTTTACAGCTGAGCAGACAGACGATATGGTTGCCTATGTCAAAAAATGGTTATAGGTTATTGGTTATAGGTTATTGAGGCCTAAAACTCCCTTTAAATTCTCTTTTAATTTTTCGGCTCCTTCAAATCTTAAAGCATTGATTCCCACTGCCTTAGCGCCTTCAACGTTTTTCAGATTATCGTCGATGAAGAGGCTCTCTTCGGCTTTCAGGTTGAATTTATTCAATAAAGTGTGGAAAATCTCCGGATTTGGCTTCAGTTGCTTGACTTCGCCGCTAACTACTATTTTATCGATAAGACTGAAGATGCGATATGTTTTTTGAACTGTAGGGAATGTCTCTGCCGACCAATTTGTAAGGCCGTAAATAACTGGGAATCCGTTGGCTTTCAATGACTTGATAAGGTCGTACATTCCTGGAATCTCCTCTCCCATCGTGTCCATCCAGTTGGTCTGGTAGAGCTTCAGCGCTTCGGCGTATTTCGGAAACATCGCCGAGCGTTCACGAACTGCTTGTTCGAACGGTTTTCCACCGTCCATCTCGGCATTCCATTCGCTGTTGCAGACGTTTTCGACGAAATAGTTCGATTCGTTGATATCGTTAAAATACTTATCGAAGAGATAATGTGGATTCCAATCGACCAGCACCCCGCCGAAGTCGAAGATTATGTTTTTTATCATTATTTCAGCAGATTTTTCAAGGCATTGACAAAATTTTCCACATCCTGTTCGGTGGTGTCGAACGAGCACATCCAGCGTACCACGTCGTTGTCGAGGTCCCAGTCGTAGAAGAAATACTGTTTCTGCAGCTCGGTCCAGACGTTACGCGGAAGCTTCACAAACACGCCGTTGACCTGCACCGGGTACATCACCTGCACCTGCGGAATATCCTTGACGGCGTTGTATAAAAGCTGCGCCATACGGTTTGAATGCTCGGCATTGCGACGCCAGAGGTCGTCTTTGAAATAGGCCTCAAACTGCACCGCCAGGAAACGCATCTTCGAGCACAGCTGAAGTCCTTGTTTGCGGCGGTATTTGTAGTCTTTGGCAAGCTCAGGATTCAGGAAAACCACCGACTCACCTATCATCAGGCCGTTTTTTGTGCCACCGAACGACACCACATCGACGCCGGCATCCGTCGTCATCTCCTTGAAGGTGCAATTCAGAGCCACAGCAGCATTGGCGAGACGTGCTCCATCGACGTGGAGATACATATTATATTCATGCGCCAGCCTCGCTAAAGCCCTGATTTCGTTGATGGTATAGAGCGTTCCGAGCTCAGTGGATTGCGTTATCGTTATCGCTTTCGGCTGTGAGTGATGCTCAAATCCGAAGCCATGCAGACGCGTCTTCACCAGTTCTGGAGTAAGTTTGCCATCGGGAGTGTCAACAGTGAGCAAACGGCAGCCTACGATACGTTGCGGAGCGCCGCATTCATCCACGTTGACGTGAGCCGTCTCGGCACAGACCACTGCCTCATGCGAGCGCACCATAGCGTCGATAGCCATGGTGTTGGCGCCGGTGCCGTTAAACACAAACGACACAACAGCTTGATTACCAAAGTGTTGCTTAAAAAGCTGTTCAACGCGGGCGCAATATTCATCGTCGCCGTAAGCCAGAGCGTGCTCGACGTTGGCATCGGCTATCGCCTTCAAAACCTCAGGGCTGATGCCCGAATGGTTGTCGCTTCCGAATCCTCTTTTCATATTACATTATTTTTGACATAAATCTCTCAATATCAACGATATAGCGGATATGAGTGCCTTCGCCAATGAGTCCTCCCTCATCTAATGCCGACACTTTGAAAGTGAGCTTGCGGCCGTCGATTTCTTCGAGTACAGCGGTAGCTTTTATCGTTGCGCCGAGTTTCGACGGCTTGATGTGCGAGGTGCTGATATGTGCGCCCACTGTCGACGAGCCCTCCGGCAGATCGTCGGCGACGGCAGTCATTGCGGCGTTTTCCATTAACCCTATCATTGCCGGAGTGGCGAACACGTCGAGTCCGCCTGAGCCGTAAGTGCGGGCGGTGTTGGTGTTATCGACCACAGTCGTTGAGGTATGAGATAGTCCTATTTGAAGCATTGTTGTAAATTTTTGCAAAGATAGTGATTTTATAACTAAAGTTGAAAGACTTTTCTATCGCCTTTTGTCATTTTAGTTTTTATCATATCATAAATCTTCAATTCATATTCTTTCAGCGATTTGGTTGAGATTTGTGATAAAACATCCTCGCATTCTTTCATCTCGCCAGCTTCGCGATAGAGTTCAGCTTTAAACAGCATATTCTGGCTATTCCACTTATTTGAAGCTATATAATCTTTGATGATTCCGATAAAAAACGCCTCTTCCCAGGCTTCAGATGTGTTATCACCGTAACGACAATACTCATCGTTGAAAGCCATAATGAGATGGTGTCTTATGATCTGCATATCGTCGTGCTTGGTGTTTTTTTCGGCTTTAAACTGCTCGTAAGCCTCCTTCCACTCCTGATATGTCAGTTCGCCGCGTTCCGACGACCAGCCGTCACCTTCTTTATATGGTTGTTTGTATTCCAGATAATACTTTCCACATTTAGGGCATTTCTGGACAGGTGAAACTTGAGGCAGCATTGGGGCTATCATCTTCTGGTCGGACCAATGTTTAGCTCCGATAGTGTTGCCTGATGCCAGGTTCAGGAGTTCTTTGCGTTCGCCACAAAAAGGGCATTTTACAATTCTAGCGTTTGCTGGTAGCATAATCTTTGATATATTAGATTGCAAAGATAATGATTTTTCGAATAATTTTGCCCTAAAGGGCGCTTTTTATGTCCCTTTTCCCTTGAGGCCCGATTAATCGGAGCCCCGCTGCAGCCATCGCTGCCCCGCAATCGGGCCGTAGCCACCGCACCTTGATATCTTTAATCTCCATATTCCTCCTCTGCTTCAGCAGCCATTGGAATGTCGTCTTCGTCGATGCGGATGTAATCTTTTACTTTATGATTATGGCTGATTGTTGCGAGGTAATAGCTATGGAGCTGCACTTCCACTTGCTGCATTGTGGTTTCGAGCAGTTTTTTCGTGAGATTGCACTCCCAAAGCACCAGCACTTGCCAGCCGTTTTCTTTTAAGACCAGATAGTTTTGTCTGTCTCGCTCTTGATTTCTTTTGATTTTTGCCTCCCAAAACTCCACATTTGATTTTGGCATCTTGAATTTTCCGCAGCCTTCGTGACCATGCCAAAAACAACCGTTCACAAATATGGCAGTGCGATAATGCCGCATCACGATATCTGGTTTACCCGGAACCCCTTTCACGTTGAGCCGATAGCGATATCCATGAGACCAAAGCCATTTACGAACTTTCAACTCTGGTTTTGTGTCGCGGCCGTGTATGTGAGACATGCAGAGGTGACGTCGCTCTGGTGTGAAATAATCGGGCATAATGTTCTATTGTCAGCCAAGAATCTAGAACTTATTTACGATACACTTTTCCTAGGAAAGTATCCATGAATGCACGCTGGAAGCTTAAATTAACCATCTTATAATCTGGCAAGCTCTCAAGATATTCAAGTTCAAATACAAATCTCGGAGCTTTTCCGCGTTATTTCTAAATTGTCAAATTATTTATAATATATGAAACAACTTTATTATGTATACAAACAACATTTACCTCATTACTTAGTTTGAAAGCTCTGTCTTCCTCATTGTATTAAATATATCTAACAACACTTTCATCCTCTCCCGTTTCAAATCTTCAATGTTTGAGATGTCTGAATACTTTTCAAAATCTTCAACTTTAATATCGCAATATCGTGAGATTGACTTTTGCAAGAAACTATCACTTATTTCATTTAATGCTTTATCTTTCTTCTGGATATTGTCACATTTGGGCAGTAGTTGTAGGTTAAACAATGCATCGCGATAATGCGCTGGTATCATTGAATTACTCTCAAGCCGAGCTTTCGGCATTATATGATCAACCTCCGATGTATCTTCCAGAGGTTTATCTGGTTGCTTTTTCTGAAGTGCGTATTGATAGCATAGAATTGGAGTTAGATGTTTAATGTCTATTGATTGCCCATTATAACTACCATCGCATGCAGACTTTACAAGATTAATCCAAAGTTCTTCATCTATAGGAGATAGTCTTTCACGCCAAACCTTTACATGATTAGCCATTTTTGAATCTCCGGATCCTTTCCATGCTCCAATACAATATTCAAAAATAAGCTTATCAAATAGGACTTTTGCATCGCGTACAAAAACATTGTATTCAGTTGATGAGACATGTGGGCACCCTTTATCTTCCCAATCTAAAAGGAGTATGGTCAAATATTCTAATGTTGGTGCTGCACCAAGCAATTTGTAAAGAGGCCTTTTCCAGCTCAATAAATACTTGAAAAACTCTGATTTAAGCAGTATCTCACAAACCGTATTAATATTTGCAATTAGGTCGTCAATACTAGTTCCCCATTTGATTTGTTTATTTTTCTCAAGCTCATTGACTACAACTGCGGATACTCCTTTGTTAAAGTATGCGCTCATCATCTTAAAACCTAATGTAATCTGAGTTAAATCGACCTCTTGACAAGTAGTTTTCTGATTATAATCTTCAAAAATAAGGTGCTGATCCCTAATTCTTGAGATGAGAGTGGCACCATAATCCCAACGGACCACATTTCCATCCCGAGGCAGTTCTACGCCTAGACGAGAATATAGGTCATTGACTAATTCTTTCATGTTCGCATCCAACAATGTCACTTTTTCATTCCAGAATGGTTTCGCGGATAATAGCTCCTCTGCCTTCAATTGAGTTCCACCGCTGTTTATACGAGAGAAAATATTCTGTGCATCAAGAGGAGTGACATTCTTTAGTAAAATAACGCCTATTCGGGCATCAGAAATAATTTGCTCCGATTTTGCAATAACACATATAATATGCTCAATATCATCCCATTTCTGCTCAACTTTTTTTCGAAATTCTTTTTCTTTACCCTCTTTAATTGCACCACCAAAGTCATCCATATAATGAATAAAATTTTCCATTGTAGGGATATTAACTTTGTTTTTATAGTCGAGTAGGAACTGACGCAAATCTTCCGGATTAATTACAAACCCATCACGCTTAGGGGCATATGGTGGGCGTTCTAGTAATCTATCAAGATCACTAAAAATGCGTTCCCATTTACCACCATTTGTATTCTTTTGATGAACCATAAGTATGATTTCCAACAGTGTATTAAGTCCTTCACGTTGGCGCCATTTATTGATATCTTCATCTAATTCTGCTGTAAACGTTTCTGGTTCTTCGACCTGAGTGTTTTCTTCGTCTTCCTGTTCTTCTTGTTGCAGATACGCATCAATCTTCTCCCAGAACATGTTTTTCAACTCAGTAACATCCTGATTGCTTTTAAATTTGATATATTTGCGAGCCCAATCATATACTAAATCTGGATTTGCTCTAAGATCTCTTAAAGCTGCTCTACGTTGACGACCATCCAGCAGCCATGAAGCATGCCCCTCATCGTTAATAATAACAACACCAACAGGATATTCCTGGAATATACTGATCGCCAATTCAAAATTTTGTTTTGCCGTCCACGTGGATTTGCGTTGAAAACGAGGCAATTTAATTTTGCTGTCTGTGACAAATTCTGTGATAGACCTTGTTTCTATATTATAACTCATATCTATTGTGATTATGTATTTTCTTAAACACTATTGAATCTTCGTACCAAGTTGTCCAATATGTATCTCCATTCCCTTCATCATATAAAACATTGAAATCTGCTTCGGAAATATGTTTATGAAGACATTCATCGGAGCAATACGTATCACATCCATCAACGACATAGCCCTCAATCATTGGTTTTCCACATTCTTCACATACTCGGAAACAATCTAGATGCTCGCCAAGTGAATTCCAAAAATCGAGGTTTGTTTTGTGAGAAAGAATCCCTTCACCATATTCTTTCCAAAGTTTTGGAACATTTTTACATTCCTCGGCGAGGAATTCGTATACATCTTTGTATGGAAACGCTTTGGAGATCAAATGAGTTGGTTCCGGAGTCATACTATTAAATTATTGCGTTTTTTTCGATTGAATATTTACCCTAATTAATCAGTTTTTAGTACAAGCTACTTTCTGTACAACAGCTATCATCATAATTACAGGTGCAAATTTATAAAAAAATACACACTTATTGCAAAAATGAATTTACAATGTAAATAAATTTTAACAAAACTTGCATTTTTATGAATATTTTGTAAACAAAATTTTACAATTAAATCCTTGACACATAATGATTTATGATGTAATTTTGCAGCCAGAGAATTCAACAT
>LUZN01000064.1 GCA_001603665.1 Bacteroidales bacterium Bact_22 | reverse complement strand
GGCCTTCAGCGCGTCGTCCTCACTCGGGAAACGCATGTAAAAATCGTAGTATTTATGCTCCATTTCGGGGATTTTTCATTTTTAAAATGCAAAAATACGAAAAAAAATGAGCGTCGTATGAAAATTTTTTGTATTTTTACAGCTTAAAATTAATTATGATAAATAAATATAAATAATTAAGCGACAATAAATTACGTTTTTGAAGAAAAAAATCGGACAGAATAATAGAAAATAAAGAATACTGAAAAATGAAGAAATTTTTACTTGTTATTGCAGCTCTCGCGGTGTTCGCAGGACAGATGATCGCAAATCCTGTCGACGTCAACACGGCAAAGGAACTTGGAGCTAAGTATTTGAAAAACAATGTTGTATCGGCTAAAGGCATTACCGATGTACAGCATGTTTACACTTTGAGTAACGATGAAGGCGTTGCCTATCTTTATGTTTTTAACTATGACAATGGTTTTGTCGTGATGGCCGCCGACGACCGTGCATATCCGGTTTTAGGCTATGGCGAGGACGACCTTTTCGATATTAACGCCATCCCTGATGGAATGAGATATTATCTCAGTCATTATGGCAGACAGATTCAGTATGCTATTGACAATGAATTAGTTGCGGAACCTGATGTCGTTGAGCAATGGGATCTTCTCCGTAAGGAAGGCGTCATTATGAAGACCAGAATGGACAAGGCTGTGCAGCCTCTATTGGCTACCACATGGGATCAGGATTGGCCTTATAATTACTATGCACCGGCATGTAACAGCTATTGGACAAATAACCACTGCTATGCTGGTTGTGTGGCTACCGCTATGAGTCAGTGCATGAAGTTCTGGAACTGGCCTGAGACTGGTGTTGGTGAGCATTCGTACAACACAAGTTCATATCCTGGAAATGGTGCCACCTTATCGGCAAACTTCGGTGAAACGACTTACCAATGGTCGATAATGCCAAATTCGGTTTCATCAGCTAATGCTGGCGGTATGGCTGTAGCATTGTTGATGTATCATTGCGGTATATCAGTGAATATGAACTATTCTCCAGATGGTAGTGGAGCTCAGACTGGAGACGCTGTGGATGCATTGATTGAACATTTCAGATATGGATCATGCACTAATCTTAAATATCGTGATGATTTCTCATTGATCGAATGGGAAGATATGCTCATCGAGAGCTTCGATCACGGTATTCCTACAATCTATGCTGGCCAGGGCAATGACGGTGGTCACGCATTCAACTGCGATGGCTACAACAACCAGCGTAAGTTCCATTTCAACTGGGGATGGAGCGGTCAATACAACAACACATATTACTCAATTGACGCTTTGAATACCGGTAACGGCAGCTTCAATACTTATCAGAGAGTGATTTTAAATATGATCCCTGATTATATTTACGACGTCATGGTGCCGGCTATCACTACAATGACTGCTGCTCCGGAAGACGCAATCACCAAAACTGTCGTTGTCAGTTTCACTTTGCCTTCACAATCGATGTCGGGTGCTGCCCTTGCATCGGCAGAGCAGGTCGTTTTGAAACGTGATGGCGTGACAATCCATACTTTCACCAATGTTCAGGCTGGCGATGTCATGACATACGAGGATGCTGTCGCTGATTACGGCGCATACGAATATACAATTGTCGGTTACAACAATAATTTAGAAGGTGAAGAATTCTCACAGGTTGCGATAGTCGGACCGAACTGCACATGGAAACTCGTCGGGACGACAACCAATTTCCAGGGTTGGAACGGCGGAGCACTGCAATTTATTGGTGCTAACGGCGTAGTTTTCAAGACTGTTACCATGGCTAACTCGACACCGTTGTCGATAAAATTCCAGATGCCTGAAGGTGGTTTTACACTCAATTGGGTGGCTCCAAATACGGCGGTACAAACCATGACGTTCACGTTAAAGGACTCGGCAAACCAGAATGCTTATGCGTTCTCCGGCTCATCGACACAGCTCAACGGAACGATTTATTCGGGTAATAACGACTGCCCGAACTGCACCGCTCCAACAGGCTTTACAGGTGAGTTTACATATCAGGGAGGCCAGAGCGGAGCACATTTGACATGGAATTGCGACTATTCTCCGTCAAAATTCAAGATTTACAGAAGCAATGACGGTGACGAATATGTTGAAATCGGCAATGTGACAGGCGATGTCCACGAATATTTCGACGCTGTCGCAAATGGAACATATTATTACAAGGTGACAGCCTACAGCTCGGCTTGTGAGTCGAATTATGCTTTGACAAGCGGCAATATCGACTATGTGGTCGTGATGGTGGCAGCTGTGGCTGAAAACTCAATAAATGCTCGTATTTATCCTAACCCGACAAACGACAATCTTAGAATCGAAGCTCAGGATTTGAATACCGTTGAGGTGTATAACCTTGTCGGACAAAAGGTTTATGAGGAAAATATCAACGGTGACGAGTGCGTTATCAATATGAAAGAGTTCGGAAGCGGTATCTACATGGTGAAGATTCAGGCGCTGAACGGCTCGACAACACAGAAAATATCAGTAATAGAATAAGTAAAATCAAATTATTAATTTAATCTTAATCAAAATGAAAAAGTTATTATCTTTAGTAATTGCTGTAATTATCGGCATTGGAACGGTTATTGCAAATCCTGTCGATGCGAATACAGCTAAATCGTTGGGACAGATGTTTGTCCAGGCGAAGTTTGACATGACAAGAGCTGATTTACAGCTGTACTACACAGTTACATCAGACAACGGTCAGCCTTGCGCTTACGTTTTCAACTTCGGTGACGAAGGTTTCGTGATTGTCGCAGCATCAGACAATGTGACTCCTATCCTCGGTTATTCTAACGAAGGAGCATTTGATGCCAGCAACCCGTATAATGGCGCAATGTTTATGCTCGAGACATACAAAAACAGTATCAGCTATGCCATTGAAAAGAATATCGTGCCAACGCCTGATGTTGTCGGCGCATGGACATCGCTTCGCAACTGCGGAAAGATGAGCAACAACAGAGGCGGAACAGTGGGACCACTCGTACAGACTAAGTGGAACCAGAATAGCCCATATAACCTCTATGCTCCAGCAGTGATGGGCGGTCAGACAGGTCCTGGCGGTCGTTGCTATGCAGGTTGCGTTGCTACAGCAATGGGTCAGGTGATGAAGTATTGGAATCATCCGCTCCAGGGCGAAGGTGAACACGGATACAACTGCATAGGATACGGTCCTACATATTATAATTATGGTTACCAATATGCCAATTTCGGTGCTACAACATATCATTGGGAACTCATGCCTAATTCTTTGGGTAACGCATCACAGGAGCAGATTGAGGCTGTCGCCACATTGCTCTATCATTGCGCAGTGGCAACAGATATGACATTCGACTGGGATGGTAGCGGAACATATTCCGACCTCGTTCCTGGTGCTATGGCACAGTATTTCGATTATGATCATTGCCAGAAACTGAGCAGAAACTCATATTCTCTTACTAACTGGAATGCAAAATTGAAAGCTGAATTCGACCTCGGTCGTCCGGTTTATTACTCAGGTCAGAGCTCAAGTGGCGGTCACGCCTTTGTGTGCGACGGTTATGATGAGGATGACCTCATGCACTTCAACTTCGGATGGAGCGGCTCAAGCGATGGTTTCTATGCAGTTGATGCTATCGACTATGCGACTAGCGCAGCAGCTATCTTCAACTATGTACCGACATACGTATACAACAATACAATTCAGGCTCCTACCAATGTCACTGCAACCAAGACCAGCGACGTGGCACAGGAAGCTACCATCACATGGACCAACCCGAACAAGACTTTGAATAACCAGACTGTCTCGTCACTCGATAAGATTGTTGTGACAAGAAACGGCGTGGTTATCCACAGTGTCGACAACCCGACTCCAGGTGCAAGCATGAGCTTCGTCGATTCAAATGTCCCTTGCTACAGCACTTTCGAGTACAGAGTCTTTGCTGTGAAAGAAGGCGTTAACGGTGCTTTCGGCTCAGATACTGAGTCATTCGGTCCTACCTGCCAGTGGAAGATCATCGGCACAACAACAAACATGGGCGGCTGGAAGAACGGCTACATGGTTGCATACGATGGCGCTGGTCAGGAAATCGACAGATTCACCATGACAAGCAGTTCTCCTGCAACTTACAACATCAACGTGACACTTGGTAAGGTCTCGTTTGCATGGAAACCTGGCACTGAGAATGTCGCTCTTACAATAAAGGTTAAAGATTCAGCAGGCAACATCGTTTATCAGTATGATGGTAACTCGAACAATATCCCTGAGGGAGTTCTTTATGCAGGCAACAACGGCTGCGGCAATGCTGCTCCGACCAACGTCCCAACCAATGTGCATGCTGTCACCAATGGTGATAACATCGTCCTTACATGGGATGGCACTGCCAAGAACAACTACGGATTCAACATCTACCGTGATGGTCTCCTCTGCGAGCTCGCACATACAAATGAGTTTGTCGACGTGGCACCGTCAGTCGGTGGTCACTGCTACATGGTCTGCGTCCTCGGCGACGGCGGTGAGTCGGCTATGTCGAATGAGGTCTGCGCTACAGCAGGTGAAGGCTGCGAACCGGCACGTAACGAATGGTTCTATATCCAGTCGAACGGCAAGCCTGCCATCACTTGGGAACTTCCGGAACACACTGATGGTTTGAGTGCTTTCTTCATCTACAGAAAAGTCAACGACGGCGAATATGAACGCGCTAAGATCGTTGCTGCCAACAAGACTGAATACAAAGAGACCAAGACTCTTACACCTGATAGTTGGTATTACTACAGAGTGGTGGCATTCTATGAGGACATCGACTGCTATGCAGCACCTGCAAGAAACATGTACGGCGATGAATATTTCGTGAAGGTTTACTACGGAACAACAGGCGTTGATGAGGAGATGTCACAGGCTGTCGAGGTGTACCCGAATCCTGCTAAGGACGTTCTCACGGTGAAAGCCGAGAACCTCAGCAATGTGACGGTTTACAACATGATGGGACAGAAGATGATGTCGCAAGATGTAGACAGTGAAGAGATCACAATCAACACAAGCGACTTTGAGTCAGGTATCTACATGGTTCGCATCGTCGCCAACGGCAGTGAGATCACGCGTAAGATTTCAGTTGTAAAATAGTTTAAAGTTTAGAGTTTAAAGTTTAAAGAGCGCGAAGCGATGAAAAGATATGCTAAGCGCTCTTTTGATTTAAAAAATTGACCATGAAAAAAATCTTATTGATAATCATAGCGATATTTGCTTTGAATACATTGACAGCTAATCCTGTTGACGTTAACGAGGCTAGGGCTCTCGGACAGAAGTTTGTCGATGCCAACTTCGAGGTGGCGCACCGCGGTCTTGACGTGTCGTTGGCATATACAGCTTTTGCCGACAGAGGCGAGGCTTGTTTTTATGTCTTCAACGCTGGCGATTCGGGCTTCGTTATCGTCTCGGCCGATGACTTCTATCGTCCTATCATCGGTTATTCGGAAAACGGGAAATATGATGTCAACAACGTGCCTCCTGCGTTACAGGATTACCTCGCCGGCATCGTGGAAGCGCGCAGCATGAACAGGACGTCGCAAAATGCCGCGGCTCCTGACGTCGCCGCGGACTGGCACATGCTCGAAAAGACCGGCCGTCTCGTCTCGAGAAACGGCGGCAGAGGCGTCGATTATCTTGTCCAGACACAGTGGAACCAAGATTATCCGTATAACTATTACTGTCCGGAAGACCCGGACGGACCGCATGGACATACCTATGTGGGCTGTCTGGCGACATCAACATCGCAGCTGGTGTCATTCTGGAAGCATCCTGAGCACGGCTACGGCAGCCATTGCTACTACCACGAAGACTACGGAGAGATATGCGCCGACTTCCAGAACACCTATTACGACTGGGATCATATCGCAAATAAAATCAACGCAAACTCACCTATTGAAGAGATTGAAGCAGTGGCTCTTATCAGCTTCCACTGCGGTGTTTGTATCGACATGGGCTACGGCCCTGACGGCAGCGGCGGTGCATCAGGCCCTATCCCAGGTGCCATGCATTACTATTTTAACTTCGCCGACGCCTGTATCCAGCTTCGTCGTGACGATTACGAGACCGAGACGTGGAAAGACATGGTGCGCGAGCAGTTCGACATGGGCTGGCCGATGTACTACGGAGGCTGCGATGACGGCTGTCATGCCTTCATCTGCGATGGATACGACGATTACGACATGTTCCACTTCAACCTCGGATGGGGCGGCGGCTCAGATGGCTGGTACATCATCGACGATGCACCTTACACCAACCCGGCCGATGCTATGTTTAACTTCGTGCCTCAAATGGTTTACAACTTGACACCGAGCGCTCCGACAAACCTCACTGTTGTACTGGCATCAGACACGTCGTTTGAAGCCACTCTGACGTGGACCAACCCTACGACAATTCTCGGCGGTGCACAGCTGACAAATATCGATAAAGTCTATATCATGCGTAACAATAAGGTGGTTCATGAGATTGCCGAAGGCGTAACTCCTGGCGCAACGATGACGTTTACCGACGTGGTGCCTTATTACGATAGCTTCGATTATAAGGTGTTTGTGGAATGTGACGGTCATAAAGGCAAGCAGGTTATTCAGAAAAATGTGACTTTCGGCCCTTATTGCGACTGGAAAATCTCCATGACGACCACCGATTATAACGGATGGAAAGGCAACTATATCTCTGTTTATAATCTGGCTAACACCGAGATTGCACAGCTGACCATGAAATCATCAGCACCTCAGGCAGTGCATGTCAATATGCCTGTCGGACGCGTAAGATTTGCATGGAATGCTTCGAACGATACCATCAACAACATATCATTTACAATTCGCGACTCGCAGAATGCGGCCGTTTACCAATTCTCAGGATCGACTGCCGATTTGACAAGCGGTGTGTTTTGTGATGCTAACAACGGATGCGGAAATTCAGGGGTTTGCAATGCGCCGACTAATCTGGAAGGCATTGCCGACGGCGATAACATCGTTCTCGGCTGGGATGGCTCGCTGACCGACGCTTATGCCTTCTGCATCTATCGTGATGATGTGATTTATCGTATGGTTACAACAAATGCCGAGCCTTATGTCGACGACAACACTGGTGGCCTCGGTCATTGTTACACTGTGAGTGTTTTATGCGAAAACGGCGAATCGAATCAGTCGGAGATGACATGTGTCGCTGTTGGCGATGACTGCGATCCGGCACGAAATATCTGGTATTACATCCAAAGCAACGGTAAGCCTGCAATTACATGGGATACTCCTATACATAGCGAGAATCTCAGCGCTTATTTCATTTATAGAAAATGCAATGACGGTGAGTATCGTCGTGTTAAGCTTGTCAATGCGAATAAAAATGAATTCAAGGAGACAACTAATCTTACGGTGGGCGACTGGTATTATTATAAGGTGGTTGCTTATTATCAGGACATCGACTGCTATTCAATCCCGGCTAAATCGCCTTATGGCAACGAGTATTTCGTGAAGCTGTATTACGATCCCGAACACCTTGGTGTTGATGAGAATTTGACTCAAAACATTGAAATTTATCCTAATCCGGCCAAAGATATGCTGACGATCAAGGCTGAAAACATCACTAACGTGGTGATTTTCAACTCGATGGGTCAAAAAGTATATGAAAAGACGATGGATTCGTCGGAGGTATCAATAAATCTTGATGGTTTCGATTCGGGAATCTATCTAGTCAAGGTGGTCGCTGACGGCGACGGGGTGACGCGAAGGATTTCGATAGTCGAATAAAAAAAGCGGGATTAAATCCCGCTTTTTTTATTTCTTGCGTTCCCAGGTCTCGAACCTGTAACTGCAGTCGATTTGCGGGTCGTCGTCGATGACCTCGAGGTCGACAAGTTCCCATTCGTCGAAGTTGATGATAGGGAAGAAGGTGTCGGCTTCGAAGCTCTTCTCGATGCGAGTGAGATAAAGTTTGTCGGCCTTTGGCAGGAACTGCTCGTATATCATGCCGCCGCCCATGATGAAGATCTCGGGCTCGTCTTTCACGAGTTCAAGCGCTGCCGGGATCGACGGCGCGAACTCAAAGCCTTCCGGAGCCTTGTCGAGACGGTCGGATATGATGACATTACGGCGCTTCGGCAGCGCTTTTTGTCCGGGCAATGAGAGCCAGGTGTTGTGGCCCATCACCACGCATTTGCCAGTTGTCACCTCCTTGAAGTGCTTCAGGTCGTTTGATAGATGTACGATGAGATCGTTTTTCTTGCCGATGGCACGATTCTCAGCTATTGCTACGATAATTGATATTTTTGTCATATTGATACTGGTGCTTTTATTGCGTCGTATGGATTATAATTTTCTAATGTAAAATCTTCATATTTAAAGTCGAACAGACTCTTGACTTCGGGATTCAGCTTCATCGTCGGGAGAGGACGCGGCTCGCGTGACAGCTGCAGCTTCACCTGCTCGATGTGGTTGTTGTAGATATGCACGTCGCCGAAGGTATGGACGAAGTCGCCTGGCGCGAGGCCGCACACTTGCGCCATCATCATTGTGAGGAGCGAGTAAGATGCGATGTTAAACGGCACTCCGAGGAAAACGTCGGCCGAGCGCTGATAGAGCTGGCATGAGAGCTTGCCGTTTGTCACATAAAACTGGAAGAAAGCGTGACATGGAGGCAGTGCTGCCTTGCCGGCTGCCACGTTCTTGGCGAAGTCTTTCTCATGCTCGTCGGGAAGGACGCTCGGGTTCCAGGCAGTCACGATATGCCGACGGCTATTAGGATTGGTCTTGATGCTGTCGATGACCTGCTGAATCTGGTCGATGCCTTCGTTGTTCCAGTTTCTCCACTGAGCTCCGTAAACAGGTCCGAGGTCGCCGTCGGCATTAGCCCATTCGTCCCAGATTGTCACCTTATGGTCGTGGAGATACTTGATGTTGGTGTCGCCGCTGATGAGCCACAGAAGCTCATAGATTATCGACTTGAGGTGAGTCTTCTTAGTTGTGACGAGCGGGAAGCCTTCGGAGAGGTTAAATCGCATCTGATGCCCGAAAATGCTGATTGTTCCGGTGCCGGTGCGGTCGCCTTTCTGAACGCCCTCGTCGAGAATCCGCTGAAGTAAATCGAGATATTGTCGCATTATTTTACTGCTTCAGGATTATGTTTGTATTTGAATAATATTGCAAATAAGATGCCGACAACCAAGGCGAAGATTGCGAATGTGTACCATGCGCTTGACCATCCTGCCATGAGGGCCTCATATTCGTTGATGCCGCCGATGAAATGTTTCACAACCCAGCCTGCAGCGTAAGCACCGATGGTGGCGCCGAAGCCGTTGGTCATCATCATAAACACACCCTGGGCACTGTTGCGGATGCTCACGTCGGTGTTCTGGTCAACGAAGAGTGATCCGCTGATGTTGAAGAAGTCGAAAGCCACGCCGTAGACTATCATCGAGAGGATGAATAGCACAAGGCCGAAGCCGGCAGGGCTTCCAGCTCCGAGCAGTCCGAAACGCAGGAACCACGCCATGAATGAGATGAACATCACTTTCTTGATGCCGAATTTACGCAGGAAGAACGGGATGAGCAGGATGCATAAAGTCTCTGAAACCTGTGATATCGATGAAAGAAACACGTTGTGTTTCACGGCGAATGCATTGGCATATTCAGGAGCTGCGCCGAAGTCGTCGAGGTAAGTTGTGGCGAAGCCGTTGGTCACCTGCAGGCACATTCCAAGAAGGAATGAGAAGATGAAGAAGATACACATCTTTCTTTCTTTAAACAGTGAGAAAGCGCGAAGACCGAGTGCGTCGACGATCGAGCCTTTCTGAACGTTTTTGTTTATCGGGCATTCAGGCAATGTGAAGGCGTAGATTCCGAGAAGTATTCCCCATGCTGCCGAGAGATACAGCTGCATGTGACTTTCTTTGAAGCCAGTGAAATTGACGATCCACATCGAGGCGATGAAGCCGATGGTGCCGAACACACGGATAGGAGGGTAGTCCTTTACGATATCCAGTCCGGCTTTCGATAAGGCATTGTACGACACGGAGTTACCTAATGCAATAGTAGGCATGAAGAACGCTACGCTGATGGCATAATACGGGAAAATCTGTCCAAAAGTGATGTTGGAGCCGTATTTCATGCCCATATAACCGGCCAAAGCCATGAAGATAGCAGCGATGAAATGACAGATTCCAAGCAGTTTCTGTGCCGGAATCCAGCGGTCGGCCACGATACCCATCAGGGCTGGCATAAACAGCGAGACGATGCCTTGGATGGCGAAAAATGAACCGATTTTGGCATCCAGCTCGATGTTGTCGAGATACACGCCAAGAGAACACAGATAAGCTCCCCAAACAGCGAAGATGAGGAAGTTCATCACGATTAAACGAAACTTAATGCCTTTCATATTCTGAAATTTAAAATTTAATATTCAAAATTTGTTCGTCATTTTGAGCTTGTCGAATGCTTTCGCTTCGCTCAGGTCTCCATTTCGCTACGCTTCAGTCGAAATGATGGGGTTATATTAATTAAGGTACTCCCCGCTACAAAAGTACAAAAATTATTCTGACAAATAACGCAAAAATATTTTTTCATAAAAATTAAATTTTTTTCTTTGAAAAAAAGAATTTTATTCGGAAATTTGCAAGTTCAAACATTGA
>LUZN01000063.1 GCA_001603665.1 Bacteroidales bacterium Bact_22 | reverse complement strand
CATAATGATTTATACCTTAATATTGCAGCCAGAGAATTCAACATTTTTTTTGAAATCTTTTAAATTTATAATAATATGGAAAATAACAATTTACCGGAATTCGTATCAGGAATCCCAACAGCAAAAAATCAAAGCAGAGAAAGAAGAAATCTCATTGCAAAGTATTATGAAAACCTTTGGAAACGATTGCAAAGAGAAGGACACAATAACAGGATATATAATGATTATCTTGGTGTTGATGTTTTTATCATCCAAAACGAAAGTGATAAAAAGACTATTAACGCTGCATCAAGAAATTGGCAAGATGTTCATTATTTGAATTTCAAAGTCAAACTAACTATTGGAATTCGTTCGAACAATAAGCATGTGCAATATTGTGTAAACAAAATAGAAATAAACGAAAAAAAGCCGACCGTACCAAGCAACTCTAATTAAAGGTCACATACGGAATCGACTTCTTCGGCTGCAAAGATACAACAAATTTCTGAATTGTCAAGACCTTTTTTAAAAAAAAGTGCGGTGGCCTCGGCCCGATTGCGGGGCTAAATCTACATCCTGAAATCTAAACTCTTCACGATATCGCCTGCTACCATCGGCTCCATGCCGAGCTTCTCGGCAGCCTTATCTCCTGCTCTGCCGTGCATGAAAACACCAATGATTGCTGCCTCTTCGGGAGTGTAACGCTGAGCCAATAGCGACAAAATAATGCCTGTCAAGACATCGCCACTGCCGGCTGTTGCCATTCCAGGATTGCCAGTCGAATTAACAAAACAACGTCCGTCAGGAAGCGTCGTGGTGGTGCCAGCGCCTTTCAAAACAATGATAATCTTGAATTTTTGCGCCATAACACGCTGAAGCTCAATACGTTGCTGCTTGTCTTTACACTCTCCAAACAGTCGTTCAAATTCCTTGACATGCGGCGTGATGATAGTGTTTTCAGGCAAAGCCAAAAGCAAATCCTTGTTTTCGGATATGATATTCAAAGCATCAGCATCCAAAACCATCGGCTTTTCGGCCTCTTTCAAAAGTTTCTTCAACGCCGCAACAGTCTCAGCCGCCTTGCCCAATCCAGGCCCCACTCCTATTGCGTTATATGGCTGTAAATCAGGGACTTGCGAGAAACAATTCTCAGATTCATCGACACTTATCATCGCCTCCGGCAAATAAACCTGCAACGGAAGCATCGCCAACTTAGGAAGATGTGTGGTCAAAAGGCCAACACCCGAGCGCAAACAGGCCTCCGACGCCAACAAAGCAGCTCCAGTCTTACCCGTAGAGCCGGCAATCAGCAACGCATGACCATAAGTGCCTTTGTGAGAATCCTTTTCACGCTTGTGAAGCAATGGCTTTACATAATTCGCATCAACAGCTATGTTCTGAATATTCATTGTTTTAATTTTTGCAAAAATAGGAAAAACTTTCTAACTTTACAAACTTTATAAACTTTAAACTATTAAGCTACGTAAACTATGTAAACTATGTAAACTATTTTTTGTAATTTTGCGGCATGAAAAAAATTAAGCAGCCACAGTTTATCGAGGACGTCGAAATCATCGACGCTGGTTCGGAAGGCATGAGCATCGCCAAGCCGGAAGAGAAAGTCGTGTTTATCCCCTTCGGCGCACCAGGCGATATCGTTGATATTCAAGTGTTTAAGAAGAAATCGAATTGCTTCGACGGCAAGATTCTCAACATCAAAAAGGAATCCGACAAGCGCGTGAAGCCTCTCTGCCAACACTTCGGCCTCTGCGGCGGCTGCAAATGGCAACACCTTGACTATCAATGGCAACTGTTTTACAAACAGAAGCAGATAAAAGACAATTTCGACCGCATCGGGAAGATCGAATACCCCGAGATGATGCCGATTCTAGGCTGCGAGAAACAGTTTTACTATCGTAACAAGCTCGAATACAGTTTTTCGAATCGCAAATGGCTCACCGACGGCGCTCCGGCAGGCACCTACGGCGAGGAGGACTGCAAAGGCTTCGGCTACCATCTGCCAGGACTTTTCGACCGCGTGATCGACATCGAGAAATGTTATCTCCAGGCCGACCCGTCGAACGATATACGCTTGTTTATCAAGGACTTCACTATGAAACGCCATCTCTCGTATCATAACGTGAGAGCGCACCAAGGCACCATGCGCAACGTCATCATCCGCTGCAACGGCAAAGGCGAGTTTATGGTCATCATAGTGATAAACGAAGAGAACGAGATAGTCAGAAACGAGCTCATCCCTGCCCTTTCGGCGCAGTTCCCACAGATAATCTCGCTGATGCTGGTCATCAACAGCAAGTTCAACGACACCATCTCCGACCTGCCGTTCGAATGTCTGAAAGGCGAGCCATATCTGGTGGAGACGATGAAATCGCCACGTCCTGGATTCGACGACCTGAAGTTCCGCGTAGGACCTGTCTCCTTCTTCCAAACCAATGTGTATCAAGCTGAAAGACTCTACAAAGCGGCTTTCGACCTCGCCAACGTTCAGGGCGACGAGCTGATGTATGACCTCTACACGGGAACAGGCACCATCGCCTTGTATTTCTCGCGTTTCGTGAAGCACGTAGTCGGCATCGAATACGTCGAGGAAGCCATCGTCGACGCTAAGATCAACGAACAGTTCAACAACATCACAAATGCTGAGTTTTTCGCCGGCGATATGGCCAAGGTGCTCACCGACGAGTTCATCGCCGAGCACGGCAAGCCCGATTTCATCGTCACCGACCCGCCACGCGCAGGCATGGCCGACAAAGTCATCGAGCAACTCAAGAAGATTCAGGCTAAAAAGATTGTCTACGTGAGCTGTAACCCAGCCACGCAAGCCCGTGATTTACAATTACTTAACGATTTATATGCTGTAAAGGCAGTGCAACCGGTGGATATGTTCCCGCACACCCAGCACGTCGAGAACGTGGTGCTTTTAGAGCTTCGATAGGTAATCGAGCACCTCTTCGATATCGAAATCCTCGCCTTTTACGATAAAATTCGCCTGCTCATAAATCGACAGTCGCGAATTGTAATGATTTTCAACGTATTGGCGCAGCTCTTCCTCGGTTTTTCCATACACCAGCGGACGTTTACGCTTGGCGTTCATAATCCTGTGAAACGACGTGATAGGACTGACTTTCACGAAAATGGTGGTTCCATTCTCCTTCATCCACTGCATATTATCAAAAAAACAAGGCGTTCCGCCGCCAGTGGAAACCACCACCTTGTGCATCTCGCCTGTCTTTTTTAAGATTTCCGATTCAAATTTCCGGAAATAATCCTCGCCATATTTCTCGAAGAAATCCTGAACGCAGATATGATACCTCTCCTCGAACAAATCATCGGTATCATAAGACTCATAACCCAGTCGGGCCGCCAGTTTCCGCGAAATCGACGACTTCCCGGAACACATATAGCCGATGATGTATATTCTGTCAGGAAGCATTATTTCCTTCTTTGCATCTGCTGTTGCTGCTTCTGCAGCTCTTCCAAGCGTTTCTGGAATCCCGACTTCTTCACCGGTTTCTGCTTTGCCATCTCGATTTTCTTGCGCAGCTTCTCGTCATCAAGGAACACTCTGAACAGATACATCTGCAGGAATGTGATGATGTTGACGAGCATGTAGTAATAGCTCAAACCTGCCGAATAGCTGTTAAACAAGCCGAGGAACATGATTGGCATTATGTACATCATGACCTTCATTCCCTTCATGCCCTGCTGGTTGGTGGCAGCCATCTGCTTGTTGTTGATGTAGGTGTAAAGAATTGTCGTTACAGTCATCAACAGGGTGAACAAGCTGACGTGGTCGCCGTAGAACGGGATGTTGAAGCCAAGGTCGAGGATGCTGTCGTAGGTCGAGAGGTCGTCGGCCCAGAGGAACGGCTGCTGACGAAGCTCGATACTCGACGGGAAGAAACGGAAGATAGCCCACAAGATAGGCAGCTGCAGCAACATCGGCAAGCAACCGGCTGTCGGGCTCGCGCCTGCTTTCTTGTAGAGGTCCATAATGGCCTGCTGTTTCTTCATGTTATCCCTCTCGTCAGGGTATTTCGCGTTGATTTCGTCGATTTCAGGCTTCAAAACGCGCATCTTAGCCGTCGATTGATACGATTTGTATGCAAACGGCATCAAGGCAAGCTTGATGATGACGGTCAGCACCAGAATCACGATACCGTAGTTCCAGCCGTAGCTGCCGAGCCAGTTGAACACGTTGACGACGATATATCTGTTGATCCAGCCGACCAGCTTACCGCCGAGCGGAATCTGCTTGTCGAGGTCCAGATCGTATCTGTCCATGATTTTCAAGCTGTTAGGACCGAAATAGAACTGCATCGGCATGTCGTTGGTCTCCTGGAACGCGTCGAAAGGCACGTCGACGGTGGCATACATCGTCTTGAGATAACGAGGGTTCTGCTGACGCATTTCGGTCTTCATGCCAATCACAGCCGAGCTGAAATTCTCTTTCGCGATAAGCGCATAACTGAAGAAACGCTGCTTAAACGACAGCCATTTCAGGTTGGCGCGGAGGTCTTTCTCACCGTCTTTCTCACCGCCACGGTTGCCGCTGATCGACTCAACGTCATCGCTTATGAACTTATAATAAACGTTCGAGCCGTTGTAACGGTCAACGGCTTTTTCCTGTTTCAGAAGGTCGACATACCAGTCGATGGTGACGAAGTTAGTGTTCGAAGCTATCAAATTCTTCATATTGACAGTCTTCACGTCGAAATCGACCATATATTCGTCCTTCGAAACGGTATAGGTGAATTCAATATATTGATTCTGATTCAGCTGATCGGTCAAATCATCAGCAAAAGCACGGAAAGTCAGCGACACTGGCTGATCTTTCACAACAATATTTTCATCTCCATCGTATGGGTAATTATTTAAATATGGAGTGAAATATAAATCAATAGTATTGATATTTCTGTTCGAAGCGAAGAACGAAAGATTGAACTTGGTAGTGTTCTCGTCAAAGCTGATAAGTGCCAACGAATCCCAAGTTTTATAATCCTTCAGCTCGACTGTCTTCACAAAAGCGCCTTTCGAGGTCAGAGTCATCTTCATGACATCGTTTTCGATGGTGTAGATATGCTCCTCGCCTGTCGCTGTTGTTGCGAAAACGCCGTATTTGTCGCGCATCACGGCATCCGACATCTCGTTGTTGGTGAGCTGAGCCACTTCCTGCTGTTCAGCGGCACGCTGTGCTTCAACAAAACGGATCGAATCCTTAATGTAACGTTCTCTGTTTGCACGGTAAATCGAGTCCTGATACTCTCTCTGTCTCGCGATTTCCTCTTTCGAAGGTGTCATCCAAATCGACCATCCCACTAATATTCCAATGATAAGGATGATGCCAATAACTGAGTTTTTATTCATATAAATCTGTATCCTAAAAATGAAGGTGCAAAATTACGAATTTTTAGTCATCGTTCAACACATGCAGCAAACTTTTTTTCGAACGCAACCGCAGTTTCTTCAATGCCTTATCCTTCACCTGACGCACTCGCTCGCGGGTCATATCCATCATATAACCTATCTCTTCGAGGGTATACGAATGATGGTCGTCGTCCAAGCCGAAATAATGGATTATAACCTGACGCTCTTTTTCGTTAAGCACTGATAATGAACGTCTTATAGCTGCCGACTCGGTCTCCGAGACGATTTCCTTATCGGCGTCGTTATTATCCTCCGGCACCACCGTGTCGATGAATGCGAGGTCGTCGTCGCTGCTCACCGGAGCGTCCATCGAGACCTCTTTCGCATTGATTTTCAATATAGTCTCGACTTTATCTTCGGGCATATCGAGCTCATCGGCGATCTCTTTGACCGTCGGCTTACGCTGATACAGCTGCTCGAGATACGAAGCAGTCTTCTTCACGCGACTCAGCAAGCCCACCTGGTTGAGCGGCAGACGCACCATACGCGACTGCTCGGCAACCGCCTGAAGTATGGCCTGACGTATCCACCACACGGCGTAGGAGATGAATTTAAAACCTTTCGTCTCATCAAAACGCTGAGCGGCTTTTATAAGTCCGACATTACCTTCGTTGATCAGGTCAGCGAGGCTAAGCCCTTGATTCTGATACTGTTTTGCGACCGACACCACAAATCTCAGGTTAGCCCGCACCAAACGGTCGAGCGCGATCTGGTCGCCCAACTTAATCCTCTGAGCAAGTTCGACCTCCTCATCAGGAGTTATCATCGGCTCCTTCGCAATATCGGCAAGATACTTGTCGAGTGCCCCCTGCTCACGATTAGTAATCGATTTAGAAATCTTTAACTGTCTCATCTTATTGTTTTTTAGATTAAGTTCTTTTACGTTTTAACGCAAAAAAATATAAAATCTTATTTTATATTCGATTTTTTATTATTTTTACATCAAATTTCTTGCCAAACTGTCATTTTTGGCAAAATATTTTTAATTAATTATGCAAAGCACTGATTATCAAGGAATTAAATTCAGCAAATATCACGGTGCCGGTAACGATTTTGTCATGATTAATGCGATAAAATCGTCAGTATTCCTCACCGATGAGGAAGTGAAGGCTATTTGTGACCGCAGAACGGGCGTCGGGGCCGACGGATTAATTATGGTGTTACCGTCGGAACGCTATGCCTTTAGGATGAAATATTACAACTGCGACGGTCACGAAAGCACGTTCTGCGGTAATGGCGGACGATGCATAGCGGCATTTGCCGTGGAAGAAGGACTTGCACCGCAACACCTTGAATATGAAGCGATTGATGGCGTCCATAAGGCTCTTCTCACCAAGAATTCCGATAATGAATACACGGTTTCAATCACGATGCGCGACATCGAAGGCTTTGATTTGAACGACGAGAGGCTCATCATCAACACCGGATCGCCGCATTATGTCACCAGAGTTGAGAATCTCAAGGATTTCGACGTAAGAAAACATGGTGCAGAGATTAGAAACGATAAAAACATCTCCAAAGACGGCATCAATGTCGATTTTATGGAAATAATTGATAATCAATATCATATAAGAACTTTTGAACGCGGCGTCGAGGATGAGACATTGGCTTGTGGCACTGGCGTAACGGCATCGGCTATTGCGGCAGCGTTGTGGTACGGAGGCGACAATATCGACATCAGAACGACACTAGCGACACTCAACGTGAGGTTCAAAAAGGCAGGAAATACAATAAAAGACATTGTTTTATCAGGTCCGGCGACGCATGTCTTCGACGGCTTTTATATCTTTGAAAAATAATGTTCATAAAAAACGACATAGTGACATTGCGCATCGCTGAGCCGCACGACGCCGAGCTGATCTACCGCTGGGAAAATGACATGGATGTGTGGCGCGACAGTGAGACACGCGTGCCCTTCTCGAGGATGCAGATCGAGGAGTTTTTGCTGAACAACAACGACCTGATGAGCATGAAGCAGCTCCGCCTGATGATTGTAGACACACAGAACGGCGCCCAGGTGGGCTGCATCGACATCTACGACTACGACGAGTTCAACAGTAGAGCCGGCTTCGGCATTCTTATCGACGAGAAATATCGCGGCAAGGATTATGCTAAAAATGCGATTTCATTACTGTTGAAATATTGTTTTAACACATTGTTACTCAATCAGATATACGCTTTAGTGTTGGAAACGAATGTCAATAGTATAAAGCTTTTCGAGTCGTTAGGATTTGTCAGATGCGGAGTAAAGAAACAATGGTACAAGACAGCCGACGGGTTCGTCGACCAAATTGAATATCAATACATTAGAAAATGAGCAGCTACAGGTCATCGTTCAACAGAAAACGGCAGAGAAACAAGCGCAGAATGCTATTTTTGCTTGCTTTGTTTTTCGTTTTCATAGGCGTAGCTATTTTCGTTTTCCTTCACAACTATTCTTATATCACAAAACCGATAATTCAGACCGAAAACGGCGAAAATGTTTCATTATACATTCCGACAGGCGCTGATTATCAATATGTTAAGAACGAAATCGTCGCGATGAACGTGTTAAAAAGCGAGAAAGCGTTCAACTGGCTGGCGAAGAAGGCCAACTACGATGAGAATGTTCACCCGGGAAGATATGTTTTGGTCGACGGCATGACTAACCAGCAGCTAATCACTATGTTACGCATGGGATATCAGACTCCCGTGAAGGTCGTTTTCAACAATATGCGCACCGTCGAACAGCTGGCAGGTCGCATCAGCGAGCAGATTGAGGCCGACTCCACCTCTATCGTCGATGCCATCTACGCGACAGATAATGTCGACGCAACTACTTTTATACCAAACACTTACGAGTTTTATTGGAACACCTCGGCGGAAGAATTCGTCAATAAAATGATTGTCGAATATAATCGTTTTTGGAATGAAACTAGACTTGAAAAGGCCAAAAACATTAAGCTGACGCAGAGAGAAGTCAGTATTTTGGCTTCGATTATCGACAAAGAGACTTCGAAGACATCGGAGATGCCAAGAATTGCCGGCGTTTACATGAACCGTCTCAACAAACGCTGGCCGTTGCAGGCCGACCCGACGCTGATTTTCGCTATTGGCGATTATAACATCAGGCGCGTCCTCGACGTTCACAAAAATATCGATTCGCCTTACAACACTTACAAATACGCAGGTTTGCCACCCGGACCGATATGCATCCCTTCGATAGCGGCCATTGATGCCGTTTTGAACGCGGAAAAACACAATTATTACTATTTCTGCGCCAAGGACGACCTCTCGGGATACCATGTATTTGCTAAGAATATCACCGAACATAACCGCAATGCGGAGAAATACAGAAGAGCGTTAAACAAACAAAAAATATACAGATGAAAGCATTTAAAGCATACGACATCAGAGGCGTTTGGGGCACCGACCTCAACGAAGAAATAGCTTACCGCATCGGGTATTTCCTGCCCGAAGTGCTGCCTGCCAAGACATATCTCGTGGGACGCGACATGCGTCTCTCGTCGGACACCGTTTTCGCTAACCTCGCCAACGGTTTGAGAGACCGCGGCGTCAACGTGGAAAGCGTTGGACTCTCCACCACCCCGATGATTTACTGGGCAACAGCGAAATACGGTTACGAGGCCTCAGTGATGATTACCGCCTCGCACAACCCGTCGAATCATAACGGCATGAAAATCAGCGCGAAAGACGCAAAACCTGTCGGTTATGACACTGGATTGAACAAACTTGAGAAACTCGTCGAGTCGGACATCAAGCCTGTGCCAGTCGACAAACCTGGTACCATCAGCGAGATCAATCTTTACTCGGAATATGTTGAGTTTCAGCAGCAGTTCATGGGCAATCTCGACAACCTGAAGGTCACCATCGACTGCAGCAACGGAGCGTCGAACATCTTCATCAAGAGGCTGTTAGGCGAAACACCTTATTATATTAATGACACCCTCGACGGACGTTTCCCAGGCCATGAGCCGAACCCGCTGGAGGCTGAAAACCAAGAACAAATCAAGGAATTGGTGAAGAAAAACAAATGCGATATCGGTCTGCTCTTCGACGGTGACGCCGACCGCATCACCTTCATCGACGAAAAAGGCCAGTTCATCTCCCCCGACTTGATCATCGCCTTCCTTGGCAACTATTTCCTTGGCGAAAAGAAACAGAAAGGTATTGTGCTTCAAGATATTAGGTCGTCGAGAGCCATCCAGGAATACCTCGGAAAATTGTACAACGCAAAGGTTGAGACATGGCGTGTCGGTCGTGCCTATGCAGCATTGAAGCTTCGTGAACTCGACGGCTGCTTCGGTGGAGAACTCGCCGGACACTATTACTTCCGCGACTTCTACTATTCCGACTCAGGAATCATGGCCGCATTGCTGGTGCTGAGACTGTTGTCACAGTTTAAGGCTCAAGGTAAGTCTATGTCGATGATTATCAAAGAGATATCGGGCTATCACAACTCAGGCGAGATCAACTTCACCATCGAGAAGAAGAAAGAAGCCATGGACGCTGTGCGCGACCACTTCATGAACCTCGAGAAACCTGAGCGTTTCCTCGACTTCGACGGCTATCGTCTCGACTACCACGACTGGTGGCTCAACATCCGTCCTTCTAACACCGAGCCTTATCTGAGGTTCTTGTGCGAAGCGAAAGACGAGAAGAAGCTTAAAGAGATTATAGAAACTGTAACTAAAATTGTTAAAGCAAACAGTTAACAATAATGAAGCGGGCGGTATTCGCCATATTATTGACAATCAGCGTATTAGGTGCTTCAGCGCAAGACACTATCGTTGATCAGGCGAAGGTCAGGCGCAACGTGAAGATAGTGCTCGGTACCGAAGCCGCGTTGTATGCTGCTTCGATGACGGGTCTTTACTATGCCTGGTATGCCGATTATCCGCAGTCGAGTTTCCACTTCTACAACGACAATGCCGAGTGGATGCTGATGGATAAGGCCGGTCACTTTGCCACGGCCTATCGCCTCGGACATTTTGGCTATGATGCTCTCCGAATTGCGGGTCTCGACGAAAACCGTTCCATCTGGTACGGAGGCACGCTGGGACTGGCGTTTCTGACTACTGTTGAGGTGTTCGACGGTTTGTCGGAAGGCTGGGGATTCTCGTGGGGCGACATGGCGGCCAACGCCCTCGGTTCCGGAGTGTTTATCGGGCAACAGCTGCTATGGCATGAGCAGAAGATAGTGATAAAATACTCGTTTCACACCACCGTCTTCCCCGAATACCGTCCCGATTTGCTGGGCGAGAACCTCCTACAGCAGACCATCAAAGACTACAACGGTATCTCTATCTGGGCGTCGTGCAATATCAAGTCGTTGTTTCTCAAAAAGGAAAGCAGATTTCCAGCATGGCTTAACGTGGCATTCGGTTTCGGTGCCACAGGCATGACGGGAGGTTTCGACAATGTGCTGGAGTACAATGGCGTTCCTATTCCGCCTTTCGAGCGCAGACAACAGTATTATCTTTCATTAGATGTCGATTTTACAAGGATCCCGACAAACAATAAATTTTTACAATATACGTTTAAAATATTGAATATATTCAAGTTGCCCTTCCCTGCTGTCGAGTTTAACACCGGAAACGAATGGGTGTGGCATTGGATGTTTTTTTAGTTGAGAATTGAGAATTGATAATTGAGAATTGATAATTGAAAATTAAAATGATATGAGAAAAGGGTTGATTTTTGCATGTTTTGCGTTGGCATTGATGATGGTCAGTTGCGGACCAAATCCGGAGAAATCGAGGATTTATCTCGACAAAGGCATTGATTATCTTTACACTTCGCAGTTTGATGAAGCTATAGAGTATTTCGACAAGGCCATAAAATACGACGAAGGCAACTTCGAGGCTTATTATTACCGTGGCTGCGCCTACAGCAATAACTTCAAGAACGATATGGCGTTTAAGGATTGGAACAAAGCCATCGAGTTGAAGGAAGACTATCCTGATCCTTATTTCAATATCGGCTTGATTTACAGGAGAAGCAACGACTATGCCATGGCGTGCTATTATTTCAAATTGGCTGAAAAATATGGCCGTCAGAACATGGAAGACTACGTAAAACACTGCGAACATTACGAATAGGATGGCGGAATATTCTTCGATATTGTTGGAAAAAGCCGTCGAGGAGCTGGCTAAGTTGCCAGGAATTGGTCGGAAAACGGCCTTAAGGCTGGCTTTGCATCTCCTCAGCGAGGAACAGTCGACCACCGAGTCGCTTTCGCAGTCGTTGTTGAACATGCGTAGCAACATCGTTTTATGCAAACGCTGCTATAACATCAGCGACAGCGAGCACTGTTCTATCTGCTCTAACCCTAAGAGAGACAACGAGTTACTTTGCGTCGTGGCTGATATGCGCGACGTGATGGCGATAGAGCGAACCGGCTCGTTCAACGGCGTTTATCATGTTTTGGGCGGTGTCATCGACCCGATAAACGGCATCTCCCCTAACGATTTGAGAATCAAGGAGTTAGTTGATAGAAGTATCAACGAGAATTTCAAAGAGATAATATTAGCGTTGCCGGCCACCATCGAGGGCGACACCACTAACTTCTACATTTTCAAGATGTTAAAGCATTTTGAAGGTCAGGTAAGCACCATAGCGAAAGGCATCGCCGTCGGCGACGCTTTGGAGTTTGCCGACGAGGTGACGTTAGGTCGTTCAATCAAAAACAGGATACCGTTTAACCGGTAATCTCATCTTCAAACAGATTCAATTGATTTTCACAGAGATAGAGTTCCTCTGGCACTCCGTATTCGTAGTGCGAGATGAAGCGCTCTATGTTCTTTTTGATCAGCTTGATAGGCGTGGTTCGGCGCGCCTTGCAGTAGTTTTTGAGCGACTTGTACTGTCCTTGCGACAACTTGAATGTTATCGCGTGGAATTTGTAGTTCCTATGATGTGATTTTTTCTTCATAATTACATCATTTTCTTTGCTTCGTCGAGCATCATCTGAGCCAGTTTGTCGGCTTCAGCCTCTGATTTTCCTTCGGAATAGACGCGGATGATAGGCTCTGTATTCGATTTGCGGAGATGCACCCAGCCGTCGGCGAAGTCGATCTTCACGCCATCGATGGTGGTCACCTGCTCGTTCTTGAACTTCTCTGCGAGCTTTGCGAGGAGACCGTCGACGTCGGTCTGAGGCGTGAGCTGGATCTTGTTTTTGGACATGTAATACAGAGGGAACTTCTTCTTGAGTTCCGACACTGTGCAATGGTTCTCGACGAGGTATGTCAGGAACAGTCCGACACCGACGAGGGCGTCGCGGCCGTAGTGAATCTCAGGATATATCACGCCTCCGTTACCTTCGCCGCCGATGACGGCGTTCACCTCTTTCATCTTAGCTACCACGTTGACCTCGCCTACCGCTGCGGCCGAATACTTTCCGCCGGCGGCGAAGGTAACGTCTCGCAAAGCTCTTGTTGAGGACAGGTTGGAGACGGTGTTGCCTTTCTTATGCTCGAGGATGTACGAAGCGACGGTAACGAGGGTATATTCCTCGCCGTACATCTCGCCTTTCTCGTTGATAAACGCCAATCTGTCGACGTCAGGGTCGACGACGATGCCGAGGTCGGCACCGCATTCCTTCACCTTGGTGCAGGTGTCGACGAGGTTCACGGCCAGTGGCTCAGGGTTGTGAGCAAACTTGCCAGTCACCTCGCAGTTGAGTTCGATTATATCTTTTACTCCTAACTTCTTGAGTAACATAGGGATAGCCATTCCGCCCGTGGAGTTCACTCCGTCGACCACGACCTTCAGGTTGGCCTTCTCGATGAGTTCTTTCTTCACCAACGGCAGCTTGCACACCATGTCGGCATGACGCTCAATCCAGCCTTCTGCCAAGGTATACGTTCCGATCTCGTCGATTGGCGAGAACTCGTATTCGTCTTTCGCGGCCTTCTCGAGCAGCCATTTTCCGTCGGCGGCGTCGATGAATTCGCCTTTGTTATCGAGGAGTTTCAGAGCATTCCATTCCTTCGGGTTGTGCGACGCGGTGAGGATGACGCCGCCGTCGGCCTTCAGCTCTGTGACAGCGATCTCTGTCGTCGGAGTGGTGCTCAGCCCGATATCGATGACGTCGGCTCCCATAGCCTGCAGGTTACCGCAGACCAGCTGGTTTACCATGGTTCCCGAAAGACGGCCGTCACGGCCTACCACGATGCGAGGGCGCTTAACGCCGCCGCGTCTGATCAAACAAATAAAAGCTGACGTCAGCTTCACGATATCTATCGGGGTCAACCCGTCGTCCGGTCTGCCACCAATGGTGCCGCGGAATCCGGAAATCGATTTAATCAATGGCATAATTCTAAAATTTTATGCAAAATTATGATATTATTTTTTAATTTGCAAGAAATAGTGATGTTTTTTTAGAAATGTGACCTACCACAGTGTACTGAGAGTAATTCGAAAA
>LUZN01000062.1 GCA_001603665.1 Bacteroidales bacterium Bact_22 | reverse complement strand
GTTGTTACGCTTCAAAATGACGTATGCCGGATATGTTTTTATGTGATAATCTTCGAGTAATAAAATGTTAAAGTAAAGGTTTAACAAAGACCACTTATATTTTTGGTTGTCAAATAGTTGCAAATATTCGTTAAACGATTCATTTGTCGCTATCGTGATGATTTTGACGTTGTCGCCCCACTGTTTTTTCAGTTCGTTTAAGGCGTAAAATTCCTGCTCGACGAGAGGTGTAAGATGGTCGACAAATTGCAGCACGACCATGTCATTTTTATAATCGGAGAGCTGAACCGTGTTGCCGTTTTGATCTTTCAAAGCGAATGCCGGCGCTGGTGAATCGTAAGAAAGCTCGGTTATCTGCTTTTTGACATTACGTGCTACAAGTCTGTTTTTCAACGACTTAGACGATTTCTCTATTTTCTCCAAAGAAGCTAAAACCTGATTTTTGTTTTGCGGGTTGGAATAATACGATTTTTTCAGGTTCATCATCTCCACGAGCTCGCCAATCTGCCAATTTCGTGACAAAAAGTCATCATTTCTGCCATTCGACTTGAAAAGTTCTGTCAGTACATCCATATAAGCCGCCTGCGAATACAGGACTTCCTGCCCATCGAAGTAATTGGTTTTGGTCTTCGCGGGGTTGGCGGTCATCCAGACAGCTGCCTTGCGGTATTTTATGAAATCGTTGATGTATTTGTTCTCAATCTTGCCGAAATTTCGGGTTATCTGGCGGTCGAGAGTGTCGAGAAGCGACATCTTTCTGCCCTTATAAATAAGGTTAAAGTTTTGGTATAAGTAATCATCGATAAACGACTGAATATCAGTATATTGCAAAAACATATTTCCATCTTCAATCGAGTTGATTTTCAGCGTTGGTTTCTCTCTTTCGAAGTACGAAATGCCCTTTTGATTCGGGATGGTGATTTCGAGAGAATATCTGCCGTTTGGACTCAAAATAATGTCGACGCGCTCGAGGTTGATGGCGATTTGTGCGGGTGTTATTTCTTTTATTTCGGCTTTGAGGATGAACTTTCCATCCTTATCGGAATGCGTCTCGGCCACTTTCGTCTGCTCGCAGGTGAACATCTCGTTGTAAGCGAGTAGGCGCACCAAGGCGTCGGGCACGTTGGTTTTGCCGACGATGGTAACGTTTTGTCCGAGCATGATGATCGGGCACAGAAACGCCAAGATCAGGCCGTAGATACGCTTATTTCGCATAAAAACCTGATTTTTCGGGGATGAAAGCTGTAAGATCACCTCCGTTTTTAATTATATCGCGCACGACAGAAGATGAAACGCAGCGCAGATTGGGGTTAGCGAGGAAGAAAACCGTCTCCACCTCGGGATTGAGTTTTTTGTTAGCCTCGGCGATGATGCTTTCGTATTCGAAGTCGGTGGTGTTACGCAGTCCGCGGATGATGAAGCCGGCGTTCATCTTTTTGCAGAAGTCGACTGTAAGACCTTGATAGCTAACGACTTTCACCTTCGGATACTCGGCAAAGGTGTTTTCAATCCATTTGATTCGTTTCTCGAGTGGAAACGCGTATTTTTTATCGATATTGACTCCTATCGCGATGATTATCTCGTCGAAGAGCGGCATCGCCTGAAGCACTATGTCCTCATGTCCCTTTGTTATCGGGTCGAAGGAGCCAGCAAACACTGCAGTTTTCATAATTGTAACTTTATGTCTTATAATAAACTTACAAAGATACGAAAATATTTTGAATGGTTGAATGAAATTTTTAAATGACGGAGAGGATGGATTGAACCAGAGTCCTTAGCGATGCAAAAGTCTTATCTTCGAATGATTTGATTGTGTCTTTGTTGACTAAGTACACTTTTGTGATTCCTTCTTCGGTTTGGGGGATGGATTTCATTCCAGTTTTGGTTCGCATCAGAAACCAGCTGGTTTTCTTGATAGTCCACTGATTATCAAGGATATAGCAGTGCCAGGTTGATGGCAATTCTTTGATGATTTCAAGGTTGGTGATGCCGGTCTCCTCCTCCACTTCGCGCAAGGCGGCGACTTCAGGCGTCTCGCCTTTTTCGATATGACCTTTCGGAAGATCTGGAGTGCCGTTTCGTTCAATCGCGACAAACTGATTATCAATGATTACCACTCCGCCGGCAGCTGGAGCCTGACGGAAGACGGTTTTTATCGCGAGAGCGAGCTTTTCGCCGTCGACATCGCCCAAATCGAGACATTCGACGGTCTCATCAGCCAGCCACGACTTGATTTTTGCGGCCAAATCGTCGCAATTTTTAACGCCTTTATTATCAGTCGATAACAAATTTTCGCAAAAATTATTTGCGATTAATCTCCGATTATTACAAAAAAGTCTGTACATTTGCACAAAAATTAGTAATCAAATATGAACGAACAAGAGACCGCTTTAGCGTTAGCGAATTTCCTGCTGCAAATTAAAGCAATAAAATTGAATCCTGCAAGTCCTTTTACATGGGCAAGCGGATTAAAGTCGCCGATTTACTGTGACAATCGCATAACATTGTCGTATCCGAACATCAGAACATTCATCCGCGAGGCTTTCGTGAAGAAATGCATCGAGCGTTACGGCAAGCCGGATCTCATCGCAGGCGTGGCTACAGGCGGCATCCCGCAAGGCGCTTTGGTGGCCCAGGACCTCGGTCTCCCGTTCTGCTACGTCCGCTCGGAAGCTAAGTCGCACGGCCTCAACAACCAAGTCGAGGGAATAGTTCCTCAAGGCGCTTCGGTGGTGGTAATCGAAGACCTCGTTTCGACAGGAAAATCAAGCCTTGCGGCGGTTGAGGCGCTTCGTGAGAAAGGCGCCAACGTGAAAGGCATGATGGCTATCTTCACCTACCAGCTCGACGCAGCAACGGAGGCATTCAAGAAAGCCAACTGCGACCTCGTGACCATCAGCAATTACGAGGCTTTGATAAAGAAAGCTGTCGAAGAAAACTACGTCAGCGACGACCAGATGACGAGCCTCATCGAATGGAGAAAGAGCCCGCAAAAATGGTCTGACGACCATAATAATTGATAATTGACAATTGATAATTGATAATTAAATGCTGATACAGTCTCAATATGTGGATAATAGCAAGAGTGAGCAGGAGTTTTTCGGCATCGTCAGCGACATGCGCAACATCCCTGCCCTTTTGCCCGAACAGGCCGTCAATGTGCAGGCCGACGAGGATAACCTCTCGTTTACAGTGCAAGGCACTGGCAACATCGCCCTGCGCGTAAGTCAAAGAATACCAAACAATTTGGTGCAATTAGTGCCAGTCGGAAAGACTCCTTTCCAATTCGTGCTTAACATTAAAATCGCCGGACTTGGCAACAACTGCCGCGTGATGTACGAAATCGACGCCGACATGAACCCGCTGATGGCCATGATGGCTAAACGCCCGCTTCAGAACCTGGTCGATATGATGGCGGAAAAAACTGTAACTCTTTAACGTCACAAACTATCGCGGCTCCTTCTTTATCGCTAAGAAGGAGTCGTCCATATTTATCGAAACCATTGATTTTCAATGATTTAATTTCATTTTTATAAAAATAATCGGCCCAAATTCCAAAACGATACGACTTCGCAATGTATTTTTCGTTGATTTTTTCTTGATTTTCTTCAGAATTTAAACTTTCAACAGCATTTTTAATGTTGATAATCAATAAGTTAAGAAGATTATCAAGATCAAAATCCTCCCCTGTTATCATTTTTAAAGAAATAGGATTAGGTATATCCTTTGAAAACTCCAACTGATTGACATTCAAGCCTATACCGATGATAGAAACGCCCATCATCCGACCTTCGATGGTGTTTTGAATCAGCATCCCGGCAAGTTTTTTATCGCCGAAATAGATATCGTTAGGCCATTTTATGGAAAGCTTTTGATTATCAATAAATTGCGACAGAGTCTCGACAATGGCGACCGACACGGCCTGCGAGATTTTAAACTGATTTGAAGCTTCTAAGAAATTGACATTCAATGCGATACTGAAAAGAAGGTTCTTCCCTGCCTCACTCTCCCAGCGGTTTTTATCCATTCCGCGACCTTCGGTCTGATGAGAAGCCACGACAACGGTATCCGAAATGTCATGTTTTTCGGAAATTTTGTCATACAAATAGACATTTGTCGACTTCAATTCATCAAAACGTAAAATTTTCATCGCATTTTTATTAAAAATACAAAAATAATAAGATTTATCAAATTTATTGATTATCTTTGCAAAAATTTTTTCGATTTATGAGAATCAGACACGAAAAAGACAATACAGAAGAGGTCTTAAAGACTATCGTCGAGACCATGTTAGAAGCGAAGGCAAAAGAGGTTACATCATTGGATATGAGAGAGTTACAGTCGGCAGTGACCGACTATTTCGTCATCTGTCATGCCCAGTCGAAGACGCAGGTGAACGCCATTGCGGAAAAGATCATCGACAACGTCCGCAACAAGCTCCATGTGCACGTCTACCATGAGGAAGGCTTCGAAAATTCGGAATGGATTTTGTTGGATTATATTGATGTAGTAGTACATGTATTTCTTGAAGAGAAGCGCAGTTTCTTCCAACTCGAGGAACTCTGGGCCGACGCGGAGAGAAAAGTCTACGAGGATTAGTTAAAAGTTAAAAGAGTAAAGTTAAAAGATTAAGATGGAGAAGAAAAAGAATCCATTCCCACAAAAGAACAAAAAAGAGCCTAAGAATAAGATAGGTTTTTATTGGATTTACATCATCCTGATAGCGTTTTTCATCGGGTCGATAGTGTTTAGCGGCACCAGCTCGGCCAAGGAGACCACAATGACGGAGCTCACCAAGATGTTGCGCGATCAGGACGTGGCGAAGATTGAGCTGGTGAACGGCAAGACCGCCGAGATTTACCTCAACGACCAAGGCATGCAGAAGTATTTCCCAGGCCAGGGCTCGCAGAAGTTCGGCGTGTCGCCAAACTACACCCTCAAAGTGTCGGAAGACCGCTTATACACTAAGGTTGACGAGGCTCAGCAAGGTCTCCCCAACCCTATCGAGATCATCCCGGTGGAGCGTCACAACTGGGGCGCGGAGATCATCAGCTGGATACTGCCGTTGCTGATAATCGTGGCTTTATGGGTCGTCATCATGCGCAGGATGAGTGGCGGAGGCTCAGGAATGGGCGGCGGCGGACAGATCTTCAGCATCGGGAAGTCGAAGGCGCAGCTTTACGACCAGGAGAAAGACAACAAGACCACCTTTAAGGACGTGGCCGGACTCGAAGAAGCCAAGGAAGAGGTGATGGAAATCGTCGATTTCCTCAAGAATCCTAAGAGATATACACGTCTGGGCGGTAAGATCCCGAAGGGCGTGCTTCTGGTAGGCCCTCCAGGAACGGGTAAAACTTTGCTGGCGAAATCCGTCGCTGGCGAGGCCAACGTGCCGTTCTTCAGCATCTCGGGTTCCGACTTCGTGGAGATGTTTGTGGGCGTCGGTGCCTCACGTGTGCGCGACCTCTTCAGTCAGGCGAAGGCCAAAGCACCTTGCATCATCTTCATCGACGAGATCGACGCCATCGGTCGTGCCCGTGGCAAGAATATCATGAGCGGAGGCAACGACGAACGCGAAAGCACTCTGAATCAGTTACTTACAGAGATGGACGGCTTCGGCACAAACAGCGGCGTCATTGTGTTGGCAGCAACTAACCGCGCCGACATCCTCGACAAAGCGTTGATGCGTGCAGGACGATTCGACCGCCAGATTTACGTGGAACTCCCCGACTTGAACGGTCGGCGCGAGATTTTCGAAGTCCACATGCGCGGACTTAAGCTCGGCAATGACGTCGACAAAGAGTTCTTAGCCAAGCAGACTCCAGGATTCTCGGGAGCCGACATCGCCAACGTGTGCAACGAGGCAGCGCTCATAGCAGCACGTAAGAATAAGGATTCCATCGAGAAACAGGACTTCCTAGATGCCATCGACCGTATCGTGGGTGGACTTGAGAAGAAAAACTCTGTGATAACGCAATCTGAAAAGAAAGTGATAGCATTCCATGAGGCTGGACACGCCACCACGAGCTGGATGCTTGAGCACGCTCATCCATTGGTAAAGGTGACCATCGTCCCAAGAGGCAAGGCCCTCGGCGCGGCTTGGTATTTGCCTGACGAGCGACAGATAACGACCAAGGAACAGATGTATCATGAGATGATCGCCACACTAGGCGGCCGCGCCGCAGAACAGATCATCTTCGGACAGATATCCACCGGTGCTTTGAACGACCTCGAGAAGGTGTCAAAACAAGCCCACGCTATGGTGATGTACTACGGCTTGGATGAGAAGATCGGCAACGTAAGTTATTATGACTCAACAGGTCAGCAGGATTACGCATTCACAAAGCCGTTCAGCGAGAAGACAGCCGAAAAGATCGACGCTGAGGTGAGCAAACTCATCGAGAGCGCGTATCAGGAGGCCTTACGCATCCTCAACGAGCACAAGGAAGGATTGACACAGCTCGCCGAGAAGCTCATCGACAAGGAGGTTATATTCACCGACGACCTCGTGGCCATTTTCGGCGAACGCCCTTGGAAACAGGAAGAAAGAACATTCACTAAAAAAGATAACGCATAGTCATGAAGATTTTCTCGTTCGGCAACTTAAGCGAACGCACCAACAAGGAGCAGATCCTCGCAAAAGTGCGTGAGGCCGTGATGACCAAGGACGAGAACCTCTTCAAAGACGTGAACATGCAGGTCGACACCTGGACTCCGTTCAAGGAAGAAGACGGTGCCGACTTCACTTTTGTCGAGCGTTTCAAAGAAAACGGCGGCATCTTCGTCTACTTCGAGAGCAAGGAGAACTTCCTCGACGCGATGAAACAGTATGTCGTTGAGAATCAATGGGAACCATTATGCTCCACCAGCAAGAAGATGGAGGTAATCTTCAAGGATTCAGGCATTAAGCTGAGCCGCGACTATACCACCAAGCGCAAGAAAACAGTCAGCATCACTGACTGCGAGTGCCTGATAGCACATACAGGAAGTGTTGTGGTGACTGACAAATGTGCGGGGTCGCGGGCGGCGTACTCCAACGCCGACGTTTTGTTGGTGTTCGCCTCCCCTAGCCAGATTGTGGCAAGCATGAAGGATGCCATTCATCTAATAAAAGAAAAATACGGTTCCGGCAAGCCTTCGGAAACCGTGATAATCAGTGGTGCGAGCAAGAGCACCGAAATTGACAATCAATTGGTTATCGGCGCTCAAGGCATTAAACAAATTGCATTGTTCTTAGTTGAAGAGGAATAAAAAAATAGAGACAATGTCGACATTGTCTCTATTTTAAATTCAGTATAATCTGTAACCGTCTGAAAAACTAATTGTTGTTCTAGTTCTGCTCCGACGGAACATAAATAAGGCGTACAGAGCAACCATATGAGCGACAATCGCTACCCATATCTAATGGATTTTTTGAATCTCCGAACTTACCGACGTGTGCCCTATATGGCAAATCGCCAGAGGTTTCTGCCGGAGCAGTACTTGTCCAATAATAGCAAATATCGCCTACATTTTCAAGTTTAGTAACTGTTTGTTTATCTGGGTCTGTGTCTGATTCTGGATCAAGAATACGACGACCTGCTGCAGGTGCAAAACCCACGCCGTATGCTTCCATAACCGCCCACTTTGCATCAGTAAATACATTTACCTCAATACTTTCTGGAATGACTGGTGGCCACACTGTCATATCAATGTTGTAATACTTAAAATCAGGATCAATAGTGCCATCCCAATTATCAGGGAGTACTATATAACCAAATACTCCATGTACGAGTCCAAATCCTATTAAAGTTTTAAGTTCACCTCTTATATCGTTACGTCTATTTAGCGAAAAATACATACCATCATAAAAAGAAAGCGTACGATACAACTTGCCTCCACCATTAGTAATCATATTGTTAGATGAAAGATACTTTCCCCAATCGCAGTTGGTCGTACCTATATGCATAATAGATTCAGTCTGCTGATATTTAGTATTCCAATATGGTGTTGTATATACCCCAATACCATAATTAGCTGCGTGAGGCCCATATTTATAATCATAATTTGCTACATCATAAGGTTGATAATAGGTTGATAAGTTTGGGTCCCAACCACTTGTAGCCCAACCGAACAAATCAATCCATCCATCATAGGTTGAAGAGATGTTTGCATTATCAGCGCCGACAATATCCCATTGATTCTCCGCAAAACGCCATTCAGTTTCGCTTGCTTTGTATTGCAGATTGCCTGAAGCGAAGTAGGCATATTTTGGATCTCCAGTTGGATGTCCCTGAGCATCTTGACCAGGCCATATAGAAATCTTTCCGTCAATAATGCCGTTTGCCGCCAAATTGATAGCATAACCATCGACATTATTATCGTGATATCTATAATAGCCGTTTTCTACAATCTCTGGAATGGTGACAGTGTTAAGAGTCGGTTGTGCTGCCGTAGCGCCATAACCTGCTGCCGTAGCAGTAGCGGTAACTGGACTATTTGGAAGAAGTATAGCCCATCTTTCGGTACCAGATACAGTATGCATAATAATTGCTCCTTCAGAATCTGTCACGGTTCCATAAGTATAAGGATTTACAGGAGCATCATCTCCAAAATTCTGGTCAAAACTAACAGCAACAAGATTCGACACTCCTTTTAATTTTACAGCTTTATTTGCACCGATATCCGGAGTCGTGAATTTCATAATGGCGCAGTAGTTCCTGAGACGGGCAGTGTAAATCTGCTCACCATCGCTATGATAGAACTGACTTGAACGGGCATACGAAATGACAGGATATTTTTCTGTTTGGTTGATAATATCGACAGTAATGCTTGAAGCTGTTTGCTCTCTTGGTGTCTTGCTGCCCATGAAATAGAAATGGAAATAATCGGCAGTAGTAAGTTTGCTGTCATCAATCGTACCAGAAAATACGCCATCTGAATATGTCAACTGTCCGACATACTGTTTGTTATGTCCCACATAAATAATGTCACCGTTCTCAAACTCAACCTTAGCATACTCTTGTCCAGTATTCGGATCGACGAAACCTGGTGTGACACCTACTTTCGAACCGTCACTAACATCCAAAGTAATAAACAAACCGTTGCTGCTTGAAACTGTTTCGATTTTCTTTTTGCACTGGGTCATGCCGAGAAGGAGAACCAATGCCAACAGCATTGTAATACCATTACGGAAACGTTTGCGGCGAACCACAGCGTAACCTGCGCCAGCGGCTACCATAATAAGCAACCCACTGCCGAGAGGTGCAGCTTCTGTTTGACCAATGCCATAGTTAGTAATGGTACCTGTTTGAGCGGCTCTGTTTTCGTAATCGCTGTCGTTTCCACCAAGGAAGAAACCGTCAATCTGGGCTTGCAATGGCATGATAGAGCACATCGCCATAATGAATGAAAGCAATAACGCTTTTAGAACTGTTTTTTTCATGATTTTTTTGTTAATCCAATAATATCTTTTTTGCGGCGGCGAAATTACAAAGAAAATCAATACCTTAAACAAAAAAATATTATTTTTTTAATCCTTTGATTTGTTGCTCAAGGACTGCAATCTTCGCTTCAGCGTCGGCTTTTTTCTTGCGTTCCTTGTCGACGACAGCGGCTGGTGCTCCGTTGACGAATTTCTCGTTTGAGAGCTTAGCTTCAACAGACTTCAAGAAACCTTGTGCATATTTCAGTTCCTCTTCGAGTTTCTTCAATTCGGCCTCAGTATCGACAGAGTCGGTGACCGGGATGAAATACTCCTTCGAGCGAACGAGGAAACCGAATGCATCAGCTGGTTTCTCGGTAGTGTAAGTTATTGTCTTAACGTTAGTTAACTTCTCAATGATGCAATCAAAGTCTTTGTTGGCACTGCCATTGTCGATGGCCACCAAATCCAATGCTTCCTTGAACGAGATGTTCTTCTCGGCGCGGATCTTACGGATGTTGTTGATAACATCCATTGTGAAGTCAAACTGCGCAAGCACCTGATTGTCAATAGCTTTCTGCTTCGGGAGCTGAGCAATGATGATGTCGTCGCTTTCTTTGCGCTCATCGAGATTATGATAGATCTCTTCGGTGATGAACGGCATAAATGGATGCAGAAGCTTCATCAAATTTTCGAAGAATGTAACTGTAGCTCTGTAAGTTACGCCATCGACAGCCTGTCCCATCGGGGCTTTCACCATCTCGAGGTACCATGAGCAGAAGTCGTCCCAGGTGAGTTTGTAGACGCCCATCAAGGCATCAGAGAGACGATATTTCTCGAAGTTGTCCATCATCTCGGCGAGAACCTGGTTGTAACGTGCATCGAACCACTTCACTGCCATCTTGGCGGTGTCAGGTTGAGCTGCTTTTTCGTCGACATTCCAGCCGCGGACAAGACGGAGAGCGTTCCAAATCTTGTTGCAGAAGTTACGTCCCTGCTCGCAGAGTGCCACATCAAACAAAATATCGTTTCCGGCCGGAGCCGAGAGCAGCATTCCCATACGGACGCCGTCGGCACCATAGTTCTCGATGAGCTCAATCGGATCAGGAGAGTTGCCTAATGATTTCGACATCTTACGGCCGAGTTTGTCGCGCACTATACCTGTGAAATAGACGTTGCCGAACGGCACTTTACCTTGGTACTCCTCGCCTGCCATAATCATACGGGCGACCCAGAAGAAGATGATATCCGGCGCTGTGATGAGGTCGTTAGTCGGATAATAATATTTGAATTCTTTGTTATTCGGATCTAAAATGCCGTTGAACAATGAGAGAGGCCACAGCCATGAGCTGAACCATGTGTCGAGGCAGTCGCCATCACGACGCAAGTCGTTCATTGTCAGGTTGTTATTGCCAGTTTTCTCTTTTGCAAGTTTAAGTGCTTCTTCGTCGGATTCAGCCACCACATAACCGCCTTCAGGCAGATAATAAGCCGGGATCTGATGTCCCCACCACAGCTGACGGCTGATGCACCAGTCTTTGATGTTCTCGAGCCAGTGGCGATAAAGGTTGACGTATTTCGCAGGATAGAACTGGATTTCACCAGTCTCGACAGGCTTCAGCGCGATCTGAGCAAGGTGTTCCATTTTGAGGAACCACTGCATCGAGAGCTTCGGCTCAATCGGGACGTTGGTGCGCTCCGAATATCCCACCTTATTATTATAGTCTTCAACTTTCTCAAGCAAATCGGCTTCCTTGAGGTCTATGACTATCTGCTTACGAACGGCTTCACGGTCCATTCCGACATACATTCCTGCAGCCTCGCTGATAGTAGCATCATCGTTAAAGATATTGATACTCTGCAAGTTATGTTTCTCACCGAGCATGTAGTCGTTGACATCGTGAGCTGGAGTCACCTTCAGACAGCCTGTACCGAATTCGATATCGACGTATTCATCTTCGATGACCGGAATCACGCGGTTTACAAGCGGAACGATTACTTTCTTGCCTTTCAGATGCTGATTCTTCGGGTCTTTAGGGTTGATACACATCGCGGTATCGCCCATGATGGTCTCAGGACGTGTGGTAGCCACGACAGCGTAGCCCTTCTCCCCTTCGATTCTATATCTGAGGTAATAAAGTTTGCTATGTTCCTCTTTATAAATGACTTCCTCGTCGCTCAAAGCGGTGAGAGCCTTCGGGTCCCAGTTGACCATACGCACGCCACGGTATATCAGGCCTTTTTTATAAAGGTCGCAGAACACGTGGATGACGCTCTTCGAGCGAATTTCGTCCATGGTGAACGAGGTGCGTTCCCAGTCGCAGGAGCAGCCGAGTTTGCGGAGCTGTTTCAAGATTATTCCACCGTGCTCGTGCGTCCAATCCCAAGCGTGCTCAAGGAATTTCTCGCGTCCGATGTCGGTCTTCTTGATGCCTTGTTGAGCCAGCTTATTCACCACTTTAGCTTCGGTGGCAATAGAGGCATGGTCGGTACCCGGCACCCAGCAGGCGTTCTTGCCCATCATTCTGGCGCGGCGTACAAGCACGTCCTGAATAGTGTTGTTCAACATGTGACCCATGTGAAGCACGCCTGTGACATTCGGAGGCGGGATCACAATAGTGTAAGGTTCACGTTCATCAGGAGTTGAATGAAAATAGTTCTTTTTCATCCAGTGCTCATACCATTTCTCTTCGGTCGATTGAGGGCTATATTTACTCGATAATTCCATAATAGAAATTTAAAGATTCAAAATTTAAAATTTAAAATTGAAGATTTAAAAAACAAAATTCAATATTAAGTTGCAAAATTACGATTTTTTCTTGTTAGAATTAAAACTTTTTTTATAATTTTGTACGATTTTTGAAATGAAAACGAGAAATTATTCTATGTATAATTAAATTTTTAGAGTATGTCATTATTATCAATTGCAAATTTATGGCAGACCAACCGTACATTGGTGATTTTGATCGGCATTTTGATTGTCGTCATCCCATTTTTGGTCTACTATCTCCGTCAAGCCAAGAAATATCACCCGAAAGGCTTGATTGCAGCGGCTTTGAGTAACATGGGCGAGCGTTTCGGATATTACATCATGAACGCCATCCTTCTGTTGTTCCTCGTGTCGAAATTCGGTTTGCCGGACAGAACCGGAAGTATCATCTACTCGGTGTTTTACTTCGGAATTTATGTTTTGAGTCTTGTTGGTGGTATCATTGCTGACCGCACACAAAACTATCCGCGCACCATCCAGTGGGGTTTGATCATCATGGCGGCAGGTTATGTCGGACTGGCTCTTCCGTTGTTCAGCAAGGACGCCAACGGCATCATCCTCGACAATGGCGGCGCATGGTGGGGCATCTTGATCTTCACTTGCTTCGCATTGCTCTGCATCTCGTTTGGTAACGGCTTGTTCAAAGGCAACCTGCAGGCTCTCGTCGGTAAGCTTTACGATAAGTTCGAAGCCGAGGCAGCCGAGAAAGGCCCCGAGGCATTGGCTGAGGCTAAAGACCGTCGCGACAGCGGTTTCCAGATTTTCTACGTGTTCATCAACATCGGCGGCGTGATTGCTCCGTTCGTGGCTCCTATGCTTCGCGACTGGTGGCTGAAGGCTCATAACTTCGTTTACAACGCCGACATGCCGGCACTCTGCCACAAATTCCTTGCCAACGGCGAACAGACTCAGAAGTTCACCGAGAACATGGCAAAATCATTAGTTGATGGTGCTGCAGCTCCTACCGACCTCGTGTCGTTCAGCTCACAGTATATCGATGTGTTCAACACAGGTGTGCACTACGCATTCATCGCATCGGTCATCGCAATGATGATTTCGTTGGTGGTGTTCCTCTGCACAAAGAAGATTTTCCCGCAGCCGGCAAAGAAAGAGAAAGCCGAAGTGGTAGAATACACTCAGGAAGAGAAACAGGCAATGGCAAAAGAAATCAAACAGCGTCTCTACGCTTTGTTTGCAGTTCTCGGCATCGCCATCTTCTTCTGGCTCTCGTTCCACCAGAACAGCCAGTCGCTGACGTTGCTTGCCCGTGACTTCATCGTCACCGACTTTTTCGCGCCGGAGATTTGGCAATCGCTTAACCCGTTGTTTGTCATCATCTTAACACCTCTGGTAATGTTAGGTTTTGCTGCTTTAGTAAGAAAAGGCAAAGGCGTTTCGACACCTCGCAAGATTGCCTACGGTATGGGCATAGCAGGTCTCGCCTACCTCTTCCTGCTGATAATGTCAATCTCATGCCATTATCCTTCAGGCGATGTGTTCCGTGAAATGAACTCAACAGAGATGGCAGCTGCAGGTCTCTCGAAATTAGGACCGTGGGTGCTTATCGTGACTTACTTCTTCCTGACCGTCGCTGAGTTGTTCATCTCCCCTCTCGGGCTCTCATTCGTATCGAAGGTGGCTCCACGTCATACGTTAGGTCTCTGCCAAGGCTTATGGCTTGGTGCAACAGCTATCGGCAACCTGTTCATCTTCGTCGGACCTCTCATGTACAATGCTTGGGACATCTGGGTATGCTGGGGAGTGTTCCTCGCCATCTGCCTCGTCTCGATGACAGTGATGTTGTGCATGGTGAAATGGCTGGAAAGGGTTACTGCGTAACCTGGTTATAGGTTATTGGTTATAAGTTATTGTAGGGACGTGGTACGCCACGTCCCTAAATTTTCAGATTATGAAAAACTTATCAAAAGAAGAATTTGAGATTTATTGCCTGTTGATAGCCGCTGATGCCGATTTCGACATCACGAAGCAGGAGTTGATAGCCATTGGCGCTCATACCGATCCGCAGACATTTGTGAGGATTTACAATGGTTTCGAGGCTGACAGCGACATGGAGAGATTAGGCACCATACGAGAGCATAAGGCATTGTATATCAAGGATGAACTTGACAGACAGAATCATTTCGACAGCATGAAAAAGGTGTTCTTCGCCGATGGGAGATTCCAAGCGGTGGAACAATCGATTTTTAAAATGTTAAGGGAATTGATTTAATATCTCTTCCGAAATTTCGGACAATAGATCAGGAATACGGCCGGTTTTTTATTCCAGTCGTATTCTTTTATTTTTTTCCAGTCGGAAATGGGTTTGCTGACGATTTTCTCGTCTTCCATGGTGATGTTCGACGCCACGCAGAGCATTGTGCTTTGGTGACAATTCTTCACCAGGTCTTCAATCATCGCATTGTTACGGAAAGGCGTCTCGATGAAAAGCTCCGTCTCATCATTCGCAAGTGATTGACGCTCAAGCGCTTTTATTTTAAGGGCGCGCTCAGGTCCTTTGATCGGCAGATAGCCATGAAAACTGAACGACTGTCCGTTGAAACCTGACGCCATCAATGCGAGAATCATGGCGTTGGGGCCTATGAGCGGAACCACGCGTATGCCTGCTTGGTGAGCTAACTCAACTATGAGCGCGCCCGGATCGGCGACGCATGGTGTGCCGGCCTCCGACATCAAGCCGATGTCCTGTCCGTTGAGGGCCGGGCCGAGATATGTCAACAAATCGGGGTTCTGCGGGTTGTGCTTGTCGAGTTCGACGAATTCCAGCTCATCGATAGGACAAGGCATGTGCATCTTGCTCAGCATGCGGCGAGCAGTGCGGACGTTTTCGACAACGAAGAAACGCAGCGTTCGCACCACCTCGAGTGTGCCGGCAGGAATGACCTGTTCGGCCGAGGTTGCCCCAAGCAGCGCAGGAAGGAGATACAGTTTCCCAAGTTGTTGATTCATAACGGATTATAGAAGTGTCTGCTCAATCTTGTCGGCGACAGCACGGAACTGCTTGTCGGTATCGAGAAGGTTGGCGACGGTCTTGAGTGCGTGGATGACGGTGGCATGGTCCTTGCCTCCGCACTGCTCGCCAATGACGGTGAGCGGCGCCTTGGTGTATTTCTTCGAGAAATACATCGACAGCTGGCGAGCCTGAACGATGTTGCGTTTCCTCGACTTGGTGAAGAAATCGGCCTGTGAGGTACCCATCTCTTCGCACACCGAATTTATAATATATGTGATGGTGATTTCGCGGTTCGAGTTGTTGACGAAACGCTCCACCATCTGTTTTGCGAGGCTGATAGTTATCGACTTACGGTTCAACGACGACTGTGCGATGAGGGAGATTAGGAATCCTTCCATCTCGCGCACGTTGGTCTTGATATGCTCAGCGATGTAGTTCACCACGTCGTCGGGCAGCTCCACGCCTTCGTTGTAGGCCTTACGTTTCAAGATGTTACGGCGAGTCTCGACGTCAGGCATCGACATCTCGGCCGACAGTCCCCATTTGAAACGTGAGATGAGGCGCTGTTCCATGTCTTTGATCTCCGCAGGGGGCTTGTCGCAGGTGAAAATGAGCTGCTTGCCTGTCTGCTGCAGGTGGTTGAAGATATGGAAGAGAGTGTCCTGAGTCTTCGGCTTGCCCGAAAGGAACTGGATATCGTCGATGATGAGCACGTCGATCATCTGATAGAAATGCACAAAGTCGTCGCGGCTGCTCTTCGAACTGTTGTTACGGCACGATGCCTGGAACTGCATCAGGAACTGTTCCGCGTTGACATACAGAACTGTCAGCTCAGGGTGATGTTTCTTCGTCTCGAGACCTATAGCCTGGCAGATATGCGTCTTACCCATGCCTGTCGGACTGAATACAAACATCGGGTTGAAGGAGGTGCGGCCGGGACTTTTCGCCACGGCGAGACCCGCTTCGTAGGCCACGCGGTTGCATTCGCCCACCACGAAATTCTCCATGCAGTAGTTTTCGTTGAGGTTTGACTCAATATTGACTTTTTTGATGCCTGGAAGTGCGAACGGATTCAGCACTTTCTGCTCGGTATCGTCAAAATTGATTTGAATCTGCTTAGGAGGATTCTTGGTGTTGGTGCGGTCGACCGACGGCTGTTTCACCACCACGGGCTTGTTCTCGTTGTTGTCCATCATGATGGAATATTCGAGTTTCCCTTCCGGACCGAGCACCTTGCGGATAGTGGCTTTTATGACTTTTATATAATGAGTTTCAAGAAATTCGTAGAAAAAATCGGAAGGCACCTGAATGGTCAGCAGACCGTTCTGGTAATCGACAGGCTTTATCGGCTCGAACCAAGTCGAGAAAGCTTGCGCCGGAACGTTCTCCCGAATCATCGTGAGACAGTCTTCCCATATTTCAAACAAATTTTTATTCATTAAAATTTCAACTATATAAAAATCAATTGCTTACGTTGCTCGTTTTTTAACCAAAACGATGATACAAATATCAACACAAAAAAGTTAATAAAAAAATTTTTTTTGTATTGATTATTAATTTTTTTATGTCTATATTACGAGCAAATCATGGATTTAAGGTCCAAAAATCGCCTCATCCTTTGATTTTAAACGGTTTTCAGGTATTTTACCTCGACTCCGAAAATTCGTTTCAGTTTTTCGACAATTCTGTCGGAATCGCTTTGTCTGATTGATATTTCGAGATAGCAGCGAAGTTCGAATTTCGGGTTCTGTTGCTCGAGATTTTCATCTTTGAGAATTCTCATCACCTCGTTTAGAAGTGGATAGTCGAATTCGAGACTGTAGACCTCGTCGATGGTTTTTTCAACAACGGTGCAGTTGTCGAGGGCCTCTCGCGCCGACGTCTTGTAGGCGTTGATCAGGCCAGGCACGCCAAGCAGCTGTCCGCCGAAATAACGCGTCACCACGACGCAGACGTTTGTCACATCCTTTGAGAGAATCTGATTGAGAATCGGCTTCCCAGCAGTGCCTGAAGGTTCGCCGTCGTCGCTCGAGCGGTAACAAGCCTTGTCGGGACCAATCATGAAGGCGTAGCAATGATGTTTCGCATCGAAATAACGCTTACGGATCTCGGCTACATGCTCTTTCACCTCAGCTTCAGAGTGAACCGGGAATGCCTCAGCGATGAACTTGGAGCCTTTTTCTTTGTAGAGCCCCTCGCCTTTCGACGTAACAATCTTATACGAGTCTTCAAATAACATGATGCAAAGATACAAAAAATTCTTATTTTTGCAATATGAAAATGTCATCAAATTTAGTTCGGGACTGTAGCAGGCATTATTCGAGCGAGTTGGAGAAGATTTACGGCTCCGACGAAGCTAATGCATTGATAATGATTCTATTGGAGCATTATTTCAGCATCGACAGAGTGAAGATAGCGATGGAGCCCGAGCTACGTTTGAGCGAGTCGGAGCTGTTGACGTTGCATTTTGCAGTGAAGGAACTGCTGAAAAACAAGCCGATACAATATGTTCTCGGGGAGACTGAATTCTGCGGGATGAAGTTTTTTGTTGAGGAAGGCGTGCTGATTCCGAGACCGGAGACGGAAGAGATGGTTCGGCAGTTGGCTGTTGGCCATTGGCCATTGGCTGCAAAAATATTAGACATCGGCACTGGCAGCGGATGTATAGCAATTAGTCTTGCTAAATTATTGAAAGACAGCGTTGTAACGGCGGTTGATGTTTCTGAAAAGGCATTGGAAATTGCCAAAAAGAATGCGGCAGAAAACGACGCTGATGTGCGGTTTGTTTTGGACGACATTTTAAATCCAAAAAATCCGGAATTGATTGATAATCAATATGATATCATCGTAAGCAATCCGCCATATGTTTGCGAAAGCGAGAAATCGGAGATGCGAGCCAACGTTTTGGATTACGAGCCATCCTCTGCCCTATTTGTCAGCGACAATGATCCTTTGATATTCTACAGAAAAATTTTAGAATTCGCGCAAAAAACCTTAAAACCTAATGGCCAAATCTGGTTTGAAATCAATGAAAAACTAGGTCAAGAAATGCAAAATCTTTGTCTCGAAAAAGGTTTCAAAAACGTTGAAATCATTAAGGATTTCAGGGGAAAAGACAGAATTTTGAAGGTTTGCAGATAAAACAAGTGTAGAGACGCCATAGTATGACGTCTCTACAAATATCCATCGATTGTTTCGTGTATTACACCATCAAAGCACCGACGAGTCCCAAAATTGCATAGAATTCAGGGAGAGCGGCGTAGATAAGGGTGTTGGTGAACACATCGTGTCCCTGGCTGACGCCCACGATACCGTTGGCGCACACCTGACCCTGACGGATGGCCGAGATCATGCAGACCAAGCCCACGCACAGGCCGACGCCGAAGATAACGAGTCCCATCTCAGGATTTTCGCGCATCTTGCTGAGAAGCATGAAGAACGCCACAAATCCGTAGATACCCTGTGTTGCCGGCAATGCCGAGAGAACCAGGAAGTTACCTGATGCTTCCGGACGTTTCTTGAGACCACCTTCAGCAGCGTTGCCCGCATTCGAGGTGCCGATTGAACTTCCGATACCTGCCAAGGCCAAAACCAGACCTAAACCGAGATAACCTAAAATTGTTGTTAACATAGTATTTAAGATTTAAAATTTAACATTCAAAGATTTAAAGATTCAAAATTGAAAAATTAAGATTTTAACGGGTTGTACTTTCGGCCAGTTCCCTCATAACCTGAATTCTTGAAAAACTCGAGGAAATTGAGTCGCAACGGATGCACAAAGGCACCCAGGATGCACATCGCTACGTTCAGCACATGGCCGACCACCACGATGAGGATGAACCAGATCCAGCCCGCTCCGCCATCGCCAAGTGCCTGAAGGCCAATGGCATTGAACGCCTCGCCGAGCTTAGCGCCTGCCAAACCCAAGGCGTACAGACGGAGGTAACTCAGCACATCGCCCAACAATCCTGTTGCGGTGTTGTAAGTCTCCCACAGGCCTGCTCCAACGTTCTTCAACGGATTACGATGCAAGTCGTTCAGGAAGAAGATTCCCAGCGCCGACAAAATGCCGATGCCGATGATGATCCACTTAGTTATCGCTGAATCGATTACGCCGATAAGCGCCAAACCTCCAACAATCACTCCACCTACGATGAGCAAGGTCCAGCCCCAAGTCCCGAGGGAGTTGAAGAAGCCCTTCACCTTCGTAGCCTGATACGTCTTGACAATCATTGCCAGACAGATGTGGACAATACCGACGATGATGGCGAGCACCATAGTGCCGTCGAAGCCCGCAATCTGCGATGGAACCATGCATTTCTTTACTGCCTCAGGGATGATGCTCCAGGTGAGCATATCGGTTGAGAAGAAAGTATGGAACAGCAATCCGATGACTGTGGTTGCGATGCCTAGAGTGATGCCAAGCGGAGCAATCTTGCCAAGTGCCTTCTTCAAAGCCAGACTGGCTCCGATGAGCACCAGGCCGTAGCCTGCGTCGCCCATGCAGAAGGCGAAGAACAGCATGAAGAAGATTGAGATAAACACCGTCGGGTCGAACTCGTTGTATTTCGGACGGCCGTACATGTCGGTGAGTATCTCGAACATCGACACAAACTTGTTGTTTTTCAACTTGATAGGCGGATTATCATCGACTTTGGCCTTCTCGACTATATAGAGAACCTCTTCCCTATCGAGCATCTCCTTCAGTTCGGCCTCTTTTTCAGCCGGAGCAAAGCCTTCCAACACCGTGATGTAGTCTTCAGCGGCTTTCGTTCCCGAAATATGAGCCAAGTGCAAATCGAGTTTCAAAAGAGTCTTGTCAAGCTCATTCTGGATGTCTTTTTCATGACATTTCAGCTCGGCCAGATGACGGTCTTTCTTCTCAATTTCATATATTAACTCATTTATTTTCTTTTCAATAGCAGTACAATCGCTATCTGGAGCCGGCAGTTCCTTCAACGGGAATTCGTAGTTTTCATCATCTGATACGACCACGAAATATGTCGAAGTGCCATCGTTGGAAATCTCACTCAAAGCGTAGTTTTCATTCCATTCAGGATTGAAATTTGAGGTTTTCACCTTGTAGAAATGCAGCTTCAGTCCCTGCTCCTCGAGTTTCTTGATATTCTTGATATCGAACTGTCCCCAAGGCAGGCGTTCCTCCATATCTTTCTGAAGCTGATAGAGTTGCGCCGTGGCGATTTCCTTCTCGTTGACGGTTTCGATGACGTTCGAGGCTAGGTCGCCATAGACTTTATCGGCAAACTCAGCAGATTGCACATTCTTGAGCAACGACAGGGCTTTACGATAATTTCCAGCCTTCGACGACAGCGTCTCCGATTTCTCATCGACCGGCTTGGTCGAACGGGTGATGTCCATCACGCCAACGCCTTGCAACTTCTTGAGGAAGTCTTCCACATCGCCGCTAAGGAGGATGAAGTTATATTTGGTCATTTCAGTTACCATATTCTGCCTCCTCCTCAAGAATGTGTTTGTTTTTCACGATTTTCTGCGAAGCTTTGGAGAGATTTTCCTCGTCTTCCATGTATCGTTTTATCTTACGGATGGCTTCGTTATAGCCAGGTATCTGCACCTTTTCGTAAAGGTTGACTTTTTGGGTGGTCTTCTTACGCTGGAAGTCGAGGATTCGGCTCACCTCAACGTAGACCTCCGACTCGATGCCAAGCTGTGCAAGGTTTTTCAATATCTGCACTCCGTCGGCATACCACATCGGCTTGGTGAAGAGGTTGATGTCTTTTACCTCGTAAAGCACCTCTTCCAAGGCCGGCACCGGCACGCCCGCGATCTTCACAGTCTTCAGTTTGACATCGGTCACAGAAATCAGTCCTGGCTCAAATTCATTCCAAAGCCGGGCCATGTACTCATACGATTTGAGCTCGGCCTCCAGTTGTGCGACAAGACCTTCCGAACGTTTCTTGGCTTTCTTCACCTCAAGGCGCAGCGCACTCTCCTTGCTCTTCAGCGTCGGAAGCGCACGGGTACGCGTCTTGAGCTGCTTGTTCAGCTCGTTCAGCGAAGTCTTGTTATATTGGAATTTAATTGCCATTTTTAATTCAAAGATTTAAAATTTAAAAATTCAAAATTTAAAATTAAATTATTTCTCAGTGGCTTTCCAATATTTTTCGATAAGTTTTTCTTTCAGACCTGTCTCCGCTTTTGTGAAATATTTGCCAAAGAGCTCCCAGGCAGTGTCGAGCATCTCATCGATGGAGATGTTGACATCGATGGCGAGAAGTCTTGTGGCGTATTCCTTAGCGTAGTCGAGGCAGCGGAGGTCGTAGTCGCTCAAGTCGAAGCCGTTTTCCAACTTCGTTTTCGCGTTGGCGGCATCGGCATAAAGACGAACCGAAGTGTTCATCACGGCGCTGTGGTCCTCGCGGGTCTTCTTATTTTGAACGAGCTGTTTCAGACGTGACAGCGAACGGAACGGGTCAACAATGACCTTGCCTGAATCCGGGTCGGCACGGAGGAACAGCTGTCCCTCGGTGATGTAACCGGTATTATCAGGAATAGCGTGCGTGATATCGCCGTCGTTCAAAGTAGTAACAGCGATGATGGTGATTGAACCGCCGTCAGGGAGCTGCACTGCCTTCTCGTAAATCTTCGCCAAGTCGGAATAAAGCGAACCTGGCATTGAGTCCTTCGAAGGAATCTGGTCCATACGGTTCGACACGATACTCAAAGCGTCGGCGTAAAGTGTCATATCTGTAAGAAGCACAAGCACTTTCTCATTTTTATCGACAGCGAAATACTCAGCTGCTGTCAGCGCCATGTCAGGAATCAGAAGACGCTCGACAGGCGGCTGGTCGGTGGTATTCACGAAGCTGATGATCTTATGCAAAGCTCCGGCGCTCTCAAACTGGTTCTTGAAGAACAGGTAATCGTCGTTGGTCAAGCCCATTCCGCCGAGGATGATCTTATCGACATCGGCGCGAAGAGCCACCATGCTCATCACCTGGTTATATGGCTGGTCAGGGTCGGCGAAGAACGGGATCTTCTGTCCGGAGACCAATGTGTTGTTCAAGTCGATGCCAGCGATACCTGTAGGAATCAGCTGTGACGGCTGACGACGTTTGTAAGGGTTGACTGAAGGACCGCCGATCTGACGTTTCTCGCCTTCCACTGCCGGACCGCCATCTATTGGCTCGCCGTAAGCGTTGAAGAAACGGCCTGCGAGGTCGTCGCTCACGTTGAGTGAAGGTGGTTCGCCGAAGAAAGTGACTTCAGCGTTGGTCGGGATATCCTCCGTGCCACCGAACACCTGCAAGGTGACGCTCTTGTCTTTGATCTTCACCACCTGGGCCAGACGACCAGCCACCAGAGCCAGCTCATCGTTTGCAACTCCTTGAGCTTCAAGGGTTACAGTAGCCTTGGTGATGGCTGTCAGCTTAGTATATATGCGTTGAAAGGCTTTCTCACTCATGTTTAAGTTCCTCCTTTAACTGTCCAAAATATTTTTCAAATTGCTCCGACTTGTACTCCGAATAGTTCATCTGACGGCAGATGTTAATCAGATTTTTAAAATAAGTCATACATTCTTCAAAATTATTGAATTTGAATGACTTATCGCAAATTTCAAGCATCAAGTCAAGCATAAATTTCTGACGCTCCAATGGCGAGCAGCCGTCGATGTCATCGAATGCGTCCTGTTGCAGAATCACGAAGTCGATGAGTTCCGACTTCCAATATTGTTCGTGGTAAGCCATCGGTACGCCGTCGTCGCCCAAGATGTTGATCTGCTCGTAAGCGTCTTTACCTTTGCGGATGATATATTTCGTCTTGATAACCTTATCGACCCAACCTTTTTCGATCTTTTCGTCGAGATATTCAATGATTTCAGGATATTCGAGATATTTTGAATATGAATCGACAGGGTCAACAGCCGGATAACGTTTCTTATCGGCGCGGTTCTGCGAAAGTCCGTAGAAGCAACGTGCAGCCTTCTTTGTCGACTCGGTGACAGGCTCCTTGAGGTTACCTCCCGCCGGCGACACCGTTCCGATGAAGGTGATTGAACCCGACTGACCGTTGTTAAGCTTCACATAACCAGCGCGGGCGTAGAAGTTGGAGATGATAGCCGAAAGGTCGACCGGGAAGCCGTCCTGACCTGGAAGCTCTTCCAGACGGTTACTCATCTCACGCAAAGCCTGTGCCCAACGTGATGTGGAGTCGGCAAGCAGCAACACTTTCATTCCCATGGCGCGGTAATATTCGCCGAGGGTCATGGCAGTGTACACTGAAGCCTCACGGGCAGCCACCGGCATGTTTGAAGTGTTACAGATGATGATGGTACGCTCCATCAACGAACGACCAGTGTGTTTATCTTTCAATTCAGGGAACTCGGTGAATATCTCCACCACCTCGTTAGCACGCTCGCCGCATGCCGCCATGATGATGACATCGGCGTCTGCTTGCTCTGCCAAGGCGTGCTGAAGCACCGTCTTGCCGCATCCGAAAGGTCCCGGGATGAAGCCCGTGCCGCCTTCAGCGATAGGATTCAGTGTGTCGATGCAGCGGACGCCTGTCTCCATCACCTTGAAAGGACGTGGTTTCTCGACGAAGCCGCCCACAGCCACTTTCACAGGCCATTTCTGCGTCATCGTGACGTTAACATCTTCGCCGTCAGCGTTAGTTAAAACCGCAATGGTGTCAGTGATTTTATATTGACCGGCTTCAGCCACTTTTTTCACGGTGTAAGTGCCTTCAAACGAGAACGGCACCATGATTTTATGAGGCAGCCAGCCTTCTTTGACCTCACCCAGCCAGTCGGCGGCGATGACTTGGTCGCCAGCCTTCGCTATAGGCGTAAAGTCCCATAACTTATTCTCGTCCAACGGCTTAGTATATTCACCTCTCTTCAGGAAGACGCCTTCCATGGTAGCGAGGTTGTTCTGTAAGCCATCGAAATTACTCGAAAGCAGACCAGGTCCGAGTGTCACCTCGAGCATATAGCCCTGAAACTCCACCGTGTCGCCGATCTGCAGTCCGCGAGTGCTCTCGAACACCTGCACGGAGGCCTTGTTGCCGTTCACTTTGATGACCTCCGCCATCAGCTTGACGCCCGCCAAGTCGATGTAGCAGATCTCATTCTGTGCCACAGGGCCGTTCACCTCTACAGTGACCAGGTTTGCTATGATTCCTGTAACTTTTCCTGTTGTCATATTATTCTAGATTCAAATATTCAAAATTTAAAATTTAAAAACTCATCTATCGCACATCGCTAATAGCTAATGGCTTAGTATTTCACTCCTGCGAAAGTGCCGCGCACCTCTTTCACTAACTTTTCAAACATCTCCTGCCCTTTCACAGGGTCGAGTTCTGCCCAGCGTTGAACCGTCTTGGCTTTCGCCAGAAATGCGAGGATGGTGTTCATGTTGAAATAGTCCATGCGTGCGATGTCGCTGGCTTTCTCCCACTTCAGCTCGTCCATCTTCTGCTCGCGCAATACGAAGTCGGCATTCTCAAGGATGTCCTTTATTTGCTGGTATTCTTCGAAGTCGGCCTCAGGCATGTCGACGAAGTAGTCGTCGCCTTTTTTGTCGAGACGTTTCGCGAGATACGCCACCTTCATGTTACGCAGACGAGCATCGAAGTCGAAGTACTCGCGAATGAAGCGGTTCTTGCTCTCGGCAGCTTTTTTATAAAACTCCGCGCCAAGAGTATCTTCGTTGAAGCCCTCCTCGAAGAGCTCGACCAGTTTCTGGTCTTTCTCCGAGAGAAGCTCTATAATAGACTCCTTCGTGGCAGCGTAGTCGAAGCTAGTATTCTCGAAACCCGCTGTCAGCTCTGGCAAACTCGCTACTATATAGACGTAGTTATCCATTAGCCGAAGAGGATTTTCTTTGTTGCCGGACGCAGGTAGTTGGCGATGAGCTGCATAAACTCGTCGTCGGTGAACTGCAGCACGTAGCCGCCGTCCTGCGGAGCCACCTTGAAGCCGCCGTTCATCTTCTTCGAGAACTCAACTCTCACTTCAGCCTTGAACATCTTACCGATTTCATTTTTCACGAATGGCTCGACTTCTTTCTTCAAAGCCTCAGGCAGGATGAGATCCAATGCCACCGGTGCCGCGTTGTCGGGGTTGAATGCCTTCACCACGTCTTTCACCAGCTCTTTTACGAAGTCGGCTGAGCTGAGGTTAGCTTTCACGCCTTTTTCGGCGGCGCTCATCACCACCATCTTCTCGATCTCCTGCTTCGTGACAGCAATGCTCTGTGTGGCAGCCATCTTCACGTCGGCAGCGACCTTGGTCTTAAGCTCTTCAGCCTCTTTATTCGCTTGATTTACAATGCGTTCCGCCTCAGCTTTAGCGTCGTTGACGATCTTCTCGGCTTCTTTTTTGGCGTTTTCCACGATCTCGACAGCGTCGTGATTGGCTTTCTCGACACCCTGCTCGTAGATTTTCTTTGTTAAAATATCAAGTTTGTTATCCATAAACTGAATTTTTATGCATCAATATTAGCGTATGTCGCGTTCTGCTCGATGAATTCGCGGCGCGGACCCACCTCATCGCCCATCAGCATTGAGAAGATGTAGTCGGCTTCGGCGCCGTTTTCGATATGAATCTTACGTAAAGTACGGAACTCAGGGTTCATGGTGGTCATCCAGAGCTGTTCAGGGTTCATCTCACCAAGACCTTTGTAACGCTGCACGTGGGCATCCTGACCCATCTCTTCGAGCAGTTGGATACGCTGTTCTTCTGTCCAGCAATATTTTTCTTTCTTACCTTTCTTTACTAGATATAACGGCGGAGTGGCGATGTAGACATAGCCTTTTTCGATGAGTTCCGGCATATATCTGTAGAAGAAAGTCAAAATCAAGGTCGAGATATGGCTACCGTCGACATCAGCATCGGTCATGATGATGATCTTGTGGTAACGTAACTTCTCGATATTCAATGCTTTACTGTCTTCTTCCGTTCCAATTGTCACGCCCAGAGCGGTGTAGATGTTTCTGATCTCTTCGCTCTCGAAGGCGCGGTGCTGCATGGCTTTCTCCACGTTCAAAATCTTACCTCTCAGAGGCAGGATAGCCTGGAACTTACGGTCACGGCCTTGTTTTGCCGAGCCGCCTGCTGAATCACCCTCAACGAGATAAAGCTCGGTGAGCTCAGGGTCACGTTCGGAGCAATCGGCAAGCTTGCCTGGCAGGCCGCCGCCTGAGAGAGCGCCTTTGCGCTGGACCAGTTCACGGGCCTTACGCGCAGCATGACGAGCTGTAGCTGCAAGAACGACCTTGTCGACGATCATCTTTGCCTCTCTCGGGTGTTCCTCGAGGTAATTCGAGAGATGTTCGCTCACGATCTTATCGACGATACCCATCACCTCGTTGTTACCGAGCTTGGTCTTGGTCTGACCCTCGAACTGCGGCTCCGGCACCTTCACCGAGATGATAGCTGTCAAGCCTTCGCGGAAGTCGTCGCCGTTGATCTCGAATTTCAGCTTCGAGAACATGCCTTCCTTATCGGCGTAAGCCTTCAAGGTACGGGTCAAGCCACGACGGAAGCCAGCGAGGTGAGTACCACCTTCGTGAGTATTGATATTGTTAACGTATGAATGCAGATTTTCCGAATATGAAGTGTTATATTCCAGAGCAATCTCCACCGGCACATTGTCGGTCTCACCTGAAATAGCTATCGGTTCCGGCGTCAGCTTCTCACGGTTTTCATCGAGATAATTGATAAAATCGATCAAGCCATTTGCTGAATGGAACTCGTCGCTCTTGCCTTCGTTGCCCGTCTCAAGGTCGACACGCTTATCTGCCAAAGTGATTTTTATGCCTTTGTTTAGATATGCCAGCTCGCGCATACGTGCGGCGAGGATGTCGTAGCTATATTCGCTTGTGATGAAGATGCTGTCATCGGGCGTGAAGGTGATACGTGTACCGTGGTCGCTTGCCTCACCTGCCTCTTTCACCGGGTAGAGCGGCTTGCCGTATTCGTATTCCTGCACAAAAACCTTACCTTCGCGGTGCACTTCGGCCTTCAGATATTTTGAAAGCGCATTGACGCAGCTCACGCCGACGCCGTGCAGACCACCTGAAACCTTATATGAATTCTTATCGAATTTACCACCAGCATGAAGCACTGTCAACACAACTTCGAGAGCTGAGCGTTTCTCTTTTTCGTGCATACCCGTAGGGATACCACGTCCGTTATCGACAACGGAGATTGAGTTACCCGGTAAAATCTCGATATCAATAGTGTCACAATAGCCGGCCATGGCCTCGTCGATACAGTTGTCGACCACCTCATACACAAGGTGATGCAGACCTCTCACATTGACATCGCCGATGTACATGGCAGGACGTTTACGCACTGCCTCCAAACCTTCAAGGACTTGAATGTTATTGGCACCGTAGTTGCTTTCAGCATTCTGGATTTTTTCTTCTTCTGTCATTTTTCTAATATATTTCTATTCAATTATTATTTCAAAAATAAACTTCGCAAAGTTAAGAAATTTCTTTGAAATAACAATGAAAAAAATGACGCTTTTTTAGCTTTTTTTGCTAAAAATTTCGCCCTTTTCAGAAAAATTTCAGAAGCGGTATTTTATACCAGCAAAAACCTCACATCCCAGGCTCGGATAGTTGTAAAAAAGCTGGTATTTTTGATGGAAAAGATTATGAATTTCGGCGAAAGCCACGAGGTCTTCCTGAAGCTGATAATCGGCACCGACCTGGAAGTCGAACGCCGGCTTCAGCTTAACAGCTTCGCCGTCGAGGTCCAAGGCCCAGCGTTTACCCATGACAGTCATCGAAGCATTGAACTTCCACGTCTCGTCAAACTGGTAGTCAGCGCGCACCGTCATGGTGTATTCCGGCTTGTACCATGGCTTTTCTTTGGTGTATTTGTTTATCGACAGTTCACCAGCCAGATTCAGCTTATACATGGCTTTCCAGCGCACGTCGGCGAGAATGTTGACTTCGCCGTAGTCGCGGAACACCACATCGAAGGCCTGAAGATGATAAACGGTGGTGTCGTCGGAATATGATGCATAATAATCGAGATCCGGGACGTAGAACACGCTGTTTTTGATGTTACGGTAACGCACGCCGACGTGCGCGTCGATATCCTCGGTCAGCTTAGTCCTGATGCCACCCTGGAAGTCGAGCTTCGTCTTCTCGTAACCGAACTCGCTAAAATTGGTGAAACTCGTTGTGACAAAAGGATTTTCGGCCACGATATCGGCAAAGGTGTTGATTTTCGAACGACCGCCGAGCTTGGCGTAAAACTCAAGGATGTTGTCGAGCACAAACACACTGCCCCAGATGTCAGGATACAAGCCCATCTTGTCGCCTGTCTTAAGATCGAGACGCAGACCGGCATGGATGTGATAAAAATCGCCGTTGAGGGTGAGATAAGGGTTCACCGCTACCAAGAGATGGCTCTGGAAAACGTTGTTGTAGCTGAGTTCCACGTCAGCCGCACCAGTCTGAAGGTCATCGATGTTCTTACCGCCAAACCAGTTGTCGGAATAAGCCAGATGTGCATCGGCGTTGATATGATGCTCGCTGGTGGCGCCCATAATCCAAGTAGCGCGGTAGTCGCCGCCAAACTCAGTATAGAGATTACGGTAGCTGGAGCCGTTCGACAGCCACTTCGCACCCAGATTCACCGAATGTATGTTACGTCCGTTGGAATTTTTGCGGTCGTAAGCGCGAAGATGATACATATCGTATTTATAATCGACAAACGAACGCAGCTGTCCACCACGGAATTTATTGACAGTCATCACGTTAAAGGCATTGTTCATAAACGACGACTTCTTATAGTCCTTGACGCCAATCCATGACGAATAATGCTTCACTCCCACTCCCAGACTCATGTCTTTCGTCAGGTCGGAATAATGGCGGAACAGGAAAATCGGTGACATGCCAGTGCCTATGCCGGCCTTGAGAAAGTTGTTCTTGCTTTCGACGCCGTACTCAGCCTTGTAGGTCATGGCGCTCATCGTCTCGACCTCCATGTTGTAGCCGTAGCTGAATTCCTTAGTGTCGGCCTTGTAATTCGGAATGTTGAACTCGTTGTCGGGCTTCTCGGGCGACTTCACCAGACGCTCCGAGCGCTTGATCTGCGGACGATATGTACCTTCAACCGTCACCTGCTCGTTGTGCGACTGTGCATTAGCCAGATATCCGACAAAAACGAACAATATGCTGATTATCAATATTTTAGCTTTCATCATTCCTCCTCCTCATTATTTGATTCTTCTTTCTCGATGGCTGCCAGACGTTGTTGCGCCAAGGCCTTAGGCTCGCCGCCAGGATAGTTCTCAATGATACTCTGCAATGTGGCCTTAGCCTGAAAGACGTTGCCTTTGGCGACATACACGTCACTCAGCGTCACAAACGACATCGCCACGTAATAGCTGAACGCGCTGAAGTTGTCGGAGATGTAAAACACTCGATTTTCAGCTTCGTCGAGGTTGCCGAGTTTGTAGTTCACCAACACCACATGGTATGCGGCCTCGGCACCACGCTCGGTGCGATCTTTCTTCGAGCACTCAAGCAGCTTTGACAACGCTCTTGAATACTCGTTTTTCTTGTAAAGCGACATTCCAGAGATATAGTTCACCAGATTCTTACGGTTCTGTCCGATGTCCTGCATCGCTGCAAGCTGATTGCTTCTCTCGATGGCCGCGTCGAAGTCGTTCAACTTATAGCAGCAGTCGGCCACGCCCTCAAGAGCCTGCATCTTAACCTTCTGATTCTCAGTAATATTGAGCACCCTGTCGTAATATCCCTTAGCCTTCTCGAGCTCGCCAGCGCTCTTCTCCATAGCCGCCAGCTTCAACAGGGCGTTGTCGGTATAGTCGTTGTCGGGCTGCGAGATTATGTATTCCAGATAAGGCTTCGTCTCGCCACTGCGACCCAACTTTTCCAACGACGTCAAGCCATAGTAGTTGATTTTCAGCAGGTAAGCGCCTTTCGGGAACTGCGAGATGTATTGGTTAACGGCTCTCAGAGCGTTCTCGTACTGATTCTGTTGGAAGAAGTTCTCAGCGGTAGCAAACGAAACCGAGTCCTGTTCCGTCACGCTCGTCGCTATGCCTTTCTCCTGCGCGTACTGGTAAAACTCCGCCGTCCTGTTCTGCTCCATGTAGATGCTCCTCATGATGTTGAGCGCCTCGCGTGACTCCTCCGTGTTCGGATAGTCGTCGACCACTTTCCTCAAGGCCGTCAGAGCGTTATCATATTGATTACCATTGTAATACAACATCCCGATCTTCATCTGTCCCTGACGTGCATAAGCCGACCTCGGACGCTCCCTCACCAGCTGACTGAACGCCGCTATCGCCGAACGCTCGTCGTTGGTGCTCAGATGCGCCATGCCTTTCTCGTAAAGAGCCCTGTCGTAGAACGACGAGGTCTTGAAGCCCTTGGTGAGGTTGTTCATGCAATCGATCTTCGAGTTCATATTACCAAGAGCACCATAGCCCATACCTTGCTGGAACAAGGCATAATCAGCGTTTTTGTTATCGAGCTTCACGGCGTTGCTGTAAGCGATGATGGCCTTATTGTAGTTACGCTCCATGAAGTAGCAGTCGCCGATACGCATCCAGGCATCCGACTCAAAGTCCTTGTCGCCCTTCGCCATATTGAAGAAATAGTTGAAATTCTTCACTGCATCAGGGAAATTGCCTCTCTGATACGAGATATATCCGAGGTTATAATACGCCAGCGGCAGCATCTCGGTCTGACCCGAGCCGCTCGACTTCAGGAATGCCACGTAGTAGTTCTCGGCCGTGTTGTCGTCTTTCATCTGGACATATGTGTCGGCAAGCCAGTAAAGCGCCTCCGACTTAAGCTTCGCGTCGGTATGTTTGTTGTTGACCGTCTTGTTAAGATAATTCGCGGCTTTGGTGTAATCGAGGTTATCGTAGCTCTCGATGCCGATGCTATATGTCAGCTGCGAGTAAATCTTCTGCATCTCAGCGTCGAGGTTAGGATATTTCTCAAGCGCGGCAATGGCTTTGTTATATTCTTTATTGTTAAGATAAAGATAAATAATCATGTTCTGAGCCTCTTCTTTTCTTGGCGAATAAGGATTTTTCTCGATATAATCCTCAAGCTGCGCCACGGCCTCGTTAAACGGGTCGACGCCATTGATGAAACTCAGCTTGGCATAGTTGAACAGCGCCTCTTCGCTTATCTCATGGTCAAAATCGTCCTTATATGCAGTAAGATAAGCGTTTCTGGCGAATTTCTCCTGATTGGTCTTCATGTAGCACTGAGCGAGGTAATATGAGGCATACTGCGCCAGCGCATCGTTTTTGATTTTCTTGGTGGCATTCTGGAAATGTGTGATGGCTCCCGAGAAATCGTCTTTTTTCATCTTACAGAAACCAATTCTGAACTCCACCTCGCGAGGGAACGCCTTACGTGTAGCCTCACGTGCCATGCCATAGTACTGCAGAGCCTTGTCGTAGTCGTTCTGCTGATACCACGACTCCGCTATTATCAGTGCCAGGTCGACTTTCCGCTGACCTTGTGCTGTTGCCAAAACCTTATCGGCATCAGCCGTGACCGACGAATAGTTGCCGTCGACATAGTCGAGCTGCATCATATACAATGGCACCACATCTTTATATTTCGACGATTTTTCTATCTTTTTAAATTGATATCTAGCCTCCTCATATTTTTTGTTAACATATTGAATATGAGCGTAATAGTAACGTGCATCGTCTTTATAAGGACTGTTTATGAATGCCGATTTATAAAAAAGGGGACCAGCCTTGTCGATCTCGTTGATCTGATAATATGAAAGGCCTTCTTTGAAATAAAGCTCTGCTTTCTCGTCTTCCGTGAGGCTTTCTTCGTCGATATCCTCATATTGTTTCAAAGCATCGCGATATTTCTTGTTTTGGAAAAGCATGTTTGCGTAAAGCAGCTCAGCCTTTGGGGCGAACACGCTGGTAGGGTTTTCCTTCGAAAACATCATGAGCTGTTCTTCACCGGCGCCCATGTACGATGAGCATGCAGCCTCGTAAAACTTGGCTTCGACGGTCTTTTGGGTGTTCTGACCGTTTGTCAGGCTGAGATATTTATGAAAAAGTTCGGCTGCCGAGCTGTAATTCATATTGTCGAAAAGAGTCTTAGCCTCGATGAACACCGACTCAGGGTCGTAGTTCTCCATCCTCTTTTGCGCTGATAATGAATAACTTACAGCAATCGCAAATATCAACAGAAATATTATTTTTTTCAAAAAAGACATACAAAATAATTTTTTGCGAATATACGAAAATAAAACGGAATTTTTGCAGAAATATTATAAAAATTTTGCCTCTGGACTTCGAAAAATCCAAAGGCAAAAGAAAGGCATAAGCGGGATTCTGTACTCATTGCTGAGTGATTGTCATTTCTCTAATCCTGACGTCGCCATCAGGCTTTAGCAACCTACCCACCCGGCTCGGACGAGCAGCCCTCAGGCGCCGGTATATTTGGTTTTGCAGCCCATAAGGTTTACCTCCGCGGCGCGTCACCGCGCCGCGGCGTGAGCTCTTACCTCGCGTTTTCACCCTTACCCTTTCGGGCGGTTATTTTCTGTGGCACTAGCTGTCGTCGTCTCCGACGCCTTCCCGTTAGGAAGTATGGTGCTCTGCGCTGTCCCGACTTTCCTCACGCGGAATCGCTTCCGCCCGCGACAATCGCCTTTCAGGGCGCAAAATTACAAAAAAAATCTTGACTGTTGTCAAGATTTTTTAGTTTACGGTTTACAGTTTAATGATACATGATCGCTCCAGAACTCGGTAAACTGTAAACTGTAAACTGTAAACGGTAAACATCTAGATTTTAAAAGTCTCTCCCGGTTCCGGAATTACAATATTTTTGAATCCGTTGTTTTTCTTGAGGTAAGCAGCGTATTTCTCCTGCACCTTGGCCTCGCCATGAACTATAAAAACCTTCTTCACCTTTTCAGGATTCTGACACTTCAGATAGTCGGCCATCTCGCTGTAGTCGCCGTGTCCACTGAAAGTGTCGATGTTATACACGTCGGCGTTCACCTTATGAGGCATGCCGAAGATGGAGATATCCTTCTCTCCTGCCACGATGCGGGCTCCGAGGGTCGTCGGGGCACAGTATCCGATCGAAAGTACTGAGTTTTTAGGGTTGTCGATATTGTTTGCCAGATGATGTTTGATTCGTCCGGCCTCCATCATGCCCGATGCCGAGATGATGATACATGGCTCCTTGGTCTCATTCAACGCCTTGCTTTTCGCTACATCGGTGATGTAATGCAGACTATTGAAACCGAACGGGTCGTCGTCGTATCGCAACACCTCAGCCACCTCCTTGTTAAACTGGTCGAGGTGCATCCTGAAAATATCAGTGGCATTGGTAGCCAGCGGACTGTCGACATAAACCGGAATCTTCGGTAACTTATTGGCATTGTAGAAGTTATTTAAGATATAAACTATCTCCTGTGTTCTGCCAATGGCAAAAGACGGTATGATGAGCTTGCCTTTCTTCTCTACACAAGTGTGATTGATGATCTCCAGCAGCCTATCCTCTGCACCTTCCCTGTCTTCATGCAACCTGTCACCGTAAGTACTCTCCGTAATCAGATAATCGCATTGTGGGAACGCGTTCGGCGCCTTCAGCAGATAGCTGTTGTAACGACCTATGTCGCCAGTGTATCCTATCTGCGTGATGTGGCCATTTTCGTCGATCCTGATAGTGGCACAGGCACTGCCGAGCATGTGTCCGGTGTTGTAAAACTTCACACTGATGTTGTTGTCGATATAAAAACGACGATTAACTTCTGTGGTGATGAACAACTCCATACATGCACGGGCATCTTTCTCAGTGTAGATAGGCTCAACCGGTTTCAAGCCCTGGCGAGAGCGCTTCTTGTTGAACCAATGAGTATCGTTTTCCTGAATGAAACCGCTATCGGGAAGCATTATAGAACACAGTTCACGAGTGGCCGTAGTACATATCACCGAGCCTCGGAAACCTTTCTTATAGAAATAAGGTATCAGTCCCGAATGGTCGATATGTGCATGCGTCAGGATGATGCAGTCGATCTCCGACGGTTCAACCATGATGTTGCGGTTCATGGCATCGGTCTCCAGGCCCTTACCCTGAAACATTCCGCAGTCGAGCAGCAGCTTCTTTCCCTTTTCGGTAACTATAAGATGCTTACTGCCAGTGACTTCCTTCGCTGCGCCTATAAACTTGATTTTCATTATCTTAACACGTTCAAAACCTTGGCTATATTGCCTTTTTCCGTAATGATATTTACCAGATACATTCCACTCTGGAACATACTCATATCAATCGTAACTTCATCAGCATCAACATTTTGCGTCATAACAATCTGACCCATCATATTGACAACCGTGATCTGCTGCATAGCTTCAGCTTTGATATTAACCATTCCTGAAGTAGGATTCGGGTAAACCGAAACGTTATTAGCCAAATCTTCGCCAACTCCTGTATAATCGTGGATTATCACTTCAGCATTAATGTAATCCGACTGGCATTCATTCTGGTAGAAAGCTGATATTCTGTAGAAATACAAGCCAGGTACATCTACAGGATCATCGCATTCATAATGTGATATCGAAGGCGTGTTGACGATACGTTGCACAACCTTAAAATTAAGGCCGTCATCACTTCTCTCGATTTCAAACTTGTCAAGAGTGTATTCATAATCGGCTTTATCCCATGAGAAATGTGCTCCGAATTCGCCTTCATCCCAATAGTTTGTAACCGCTAAGTTCCTCGGCTTCGGGCAAACCACCGGCTGAGGCTCCTCCACCGTCACTGTGACATCGGCAGAGGCTGTGCTTGTGCCATCGCTCACTGTAACAGTGTAAGTAGTTGTCTCTGTTGGAGTTACAACTGTAGAAGAAGCTGTCGGATTAGCAATGGTACCAAGCGGTCTCCAGCTAAATGTATAAGGTGGATTTCCGCCTGTTACATTAGCCGTCAAGGTCGATGACTCGCCCAGTTCAATAACCTCAGGCTGAGCGAAAGCGATGACCAGCAACGGTGTCACTGTTCCGCCATCGGTGATGTCGACAGTGCTGACGAAAGTCTTCTTATTGTAGCCAAACACCGTCAACGTGGCCTGACCGGTTCTTCCCGGAGCATCAAAGACTATATTGGCGGATCCTCCTGTAATTGTTGCCGATCCCATAATCTCGCCATCCAACGTCAAAGTTGCCAAAGCGCCTTCAGCGTTGGTGGCATTGACTGTGAAACTCGTCTCGGTGGAAACCATCGTAGGAGATGATGTTACGTTCATCACCTGAGGGACGGCGTTACGCAACGTCAAAGTCGGGTCACCAAACAGAATCCAGTTGTTGTAAGTACCTTTGTTTGCATTCTGATTAGCTCCCAGATCCAAAACTCTCATATTTCCATTGATTGAAACGCCACCCATGGTACGACGGATGTTGTTACTGTACGACTCAACCAAGATGTCAACCATCTCATCCTGACCATACATCGGTGGAGTCCATGGCTGTTCGATATATGAGAACATTCCGCCAATGGCACCTGTCGGGTTACCTGTGCTGTTGTTAGTGGCGCGCATCCAAGCCTCAGCGAAACATGGTCCGCTATGGTCATATTTTCCATTAAGGCAAGCAACAGAAATGATATATGGCAACTTGTAATCGTTAGTCAATGCATTGACTTGAGAGTTGCTGTAGCTGAAAACGCCCCATAATGTAATGTTACCATGGTTACAGTAGTTGATGATGCTAACACCATTGTTGATGTGCTGGCTAATGATAGCTGCACTGGATGTGACACCTGTAACGTTCTGATAATCACGATGAACTTCAGTATAATTGTAACCTAACAAATCATTTCTAATATTGTCGATATGCTGGTAATCGTCCTCGCCATTATGACCTGAAGCGTTTTCACGCTTTGCAACGCCTTGTCCTACTGTCAGCCATGTCGCAGTCTCATCCAAATCTCTTTCGTAATTCAAGACCTTGTTAACATGATTGATCACCTGAGCCTCAGTCTCACAGCAGAAACGACCCACAATAACCTCATTATAATAGTCGGTTCCGACCAGCTGACCATACTGCAAGTCGCCATAGCCCGAATAATTCTGATTACCTGAGCCTGCTGAGATATAAATACCCGGAATCTGCGCCACGTCGCCGACAAACAAAATGTCGGTCAGGTTAGGATTTTCAGCGTAATACGATTGAAGATATGACTTAATAGCTGCAGAGGTAGTACCAGTTGTCGAAGTACCAACCATCGTAGTATGACGTCCGATCTGCTTCTTCCAAGCCACAAAAGGCTCCATTGCTGTCATGAAGGCATCATGGCAGATGACAAGCAACTCGCCGTTGTCAGCAATTGAGGCATATTTTGCCATTGATTCGGAATAGTTGATATAACGACTTTCGTAAATCTTATTGAATTCCGAGTCAATACTCATTGATTTTGAGCGATTTACAATTACATTTCTATCGTCTGTCCCGACTTTCTCCATTTTCAATGTGAAATGGGTATAAACTCTGAGGGTCTTCGTCACAGCGTTGTATGCAAACGGCTCAACCATCATGTTCTGACCTCTCACATCACGATGGATGTAAGGCTCGTCGAGCTTGGCAATCTCGCTTGGGAAGAACGCATCCTGCTGATACATGGCGCCGTAGGTGTAAGGCACATCCTTCGGGTCGATGCTGCGCGGAAAGTCACCCTTCGACGGGGCAACAACGATATTTTCATAGTCAACATACTGAACATCAGCGACTTGCACACTCATCAAGGCATCGTCACCTATGATGGCTGGGATCACGATGCTAGGCATGTCAGGCTCACCGGCCTGCGCCAATTTAAACATCTTCTCGCTTGTCACAACCACGGCGTCACCCTGAGGCGTAACGACGTTAACCATGTCGAATCCCTTGACGGTGACATCAACTTTTATCTCATTTTCTGTTGATGAAATCAGACGTGAATTCCAATTCTGTGCGAATGCTAACTGCATGCACATCAAACTGATAGCTAAAAATAACAGTTTTTTCATAGATTAAATTTTTTGCAAATATAAATAAAAAAAGGACGCCGGCAACCGGCGTCCTTTACTTTTTTTTCAAAGTCGTTTATTTGATGATGACTTTCTCAACTTTTGCGTTGCCGTTGGCGATGACTTTCAAGAAGTACACGCCGTTGTCGAGGTCGCTCACGTTGAGTTCAACGCTGCCGTTGGCAACGCCGCTCATCACCACCTGACCAATGCTGTTAAGCATCTGATACTCAAAGCTTTCAGCATTTGCATTGATGTTCAAAACATCGTCTGCTGGGTTAGGATAAATTCCAACGATAACTTCGTTCTCACCTATTGCATCGACACCTGTAATAGCTGTCACTGCCACTGGCAATGAGCTGCCGCCTTCATATTGTGCGACGATGGTGTAGTTGTAAGTTGTCTCCCATGCAAGGTGTTCGTCGACGTATGTCAGTTCTGTGACGACGGTGACTTCAACACCGTTACGGTTGACGACATAACCTGTAGGTGTGCCTTCTGCCGGTGCTTCCCATGTCAAGGTAACAGTGTTACCCTCAACTGCTGCAGCAAGGTTCTGAACAGGATCATATGTTGTCATCACACTAGCGCAGTTCACATCAAACTGGAAATTGTAGTTCGATGGGATCGGGTTGCCGTAACCACCTGCTTGTGAAGTGATTACTTCACCATTCTCGTATGCTACTGTGAATGAGCATTCGTATGTGTAGCTACCTGTAATCCATGTCAATGTGACGTGAACGCCTATGCCAATCTCGAGTGTATATGTTGCTGAACTGCCGCTCGAGATTGTGAGGTTCTGCTGAGGAGTACCATCGCTGAATGAAACCACCAACTGGTTGCCGTTCCATCCGTCGCCGTATGAGTCAGCAAGGCTGAAAACAATACTGCAAGAGTTTCTCAATGTACCGGTACCTGTTGCTGTAACGCCATTGTCAGCTGCCAAGTCGAAGTTCAGTGTAAGAACTTCTGTTGTCGGGCAGGCTGCGTCAACGGTGAATGAGAAGATTGCTGCAACTGTTCCTTCAGGGTCGATAGTGCCGACTGCTACTGAAGGCTCAGCGAATGTAACATAGCTGCTTGTGCTCGATGCTGTCACTGTGGCGTTGGTTGCCATGTAGTGACCGACATTTGTGAAGTTAGCCACAGCTGTGTATGTTTGACCTGGCTCGAAGCTGCCAGCACCCTGATAGCTTGCGAATTCAATGATAGGAGCACCCACGGTGATCTTGGCTTTGCCTGACCATACATTGGCGCCGCAAGTAGCTGTCACGTCGATCTGAATCTTTGTGCCGTCGGCAACGCCTGATGCCACTGTAAATGCGAACTCGTTGGCCAATGTCACTGTCTCGTTAGCGGCAAGGATACCAAATGAACCCTCATTGTCTGTGAATGTGATGTTGCTGTCTGAGCTTGTGAGGACAACGTTTGTTGTGCCTGTTGTAGGATCAACACCGACGTTCTTGAATGTCATGCTCATCTGCTGTTCCTCTGCTACCGGCACTGTACCAGGTGTGAATGAATCGACTGAAACATAGGCGCCTTCTGCAGGAAGAACCTCAACTGTGCCAATGTATGTCACCTTGTTGTAACCGATGACAACGAGGTCGTATGTCGTTACTTCTGAGAATGGTTCAAATGTGAGTTCTGCAACTCCATCGACGACATTTGCCGAAGCGACAACCTCACCGTTTTTCGACAATGTAGCAATACCGAAGTCGCATTCAGCATTGATTGTGAGTGCATCCATGCCAATCATTGGAGCGGCTGGACTGACTGTGACATCCATGTCTGTCGGGTTGTCGGTTCTCAGCATCACTGACGGGTCACCGAAGAGGATCCATGTGGCATAAGTGTTACCGTTGTCACCAGGCTCAGCGTCCATAATGAACATACTACCGTTGATAGAAACGCCACCCATTGTGTGGTGATAGTCGCCGATCCATTCGGTAAGGATTCTGTTCATCTCATCCTGACCATACATAGGAGGAGTCCATGGCTGTGAAATCCATGAGAACATACCGCCGATAGCACCGCAAGGAGCACCTGTGGCCTCGTTGACTGAACGCATCCATGACTCACCGAAGCACTCGCCGACATCGAACTGACCGTTGTTACATGCAACAGAAATGACGTATGGCAACATATAGTCGTTGACCAAAGCGTTAACATGGCTTGTCGAATAATTGGTAGCTGCCCATGTTGTTGCTGAACCGTGGTTGCAGTAGTTAGCAATACTGATACCAGCGTTGATATCTGCTGAGATGATGTCGTTGTTTACAGTGTTGTAGTTGACATATCTCTGTGTAACCTCAGTGTATGTGTAGTGCATGAGGGTGTCACGAATCTTGTCGATGTGCTGCCAATCGGTCTCTCCATAGTGACCTGGACCATCGGTGTGACCGATACCCATGCCGTGGTTGCACCATGCAACACCTGCCGGAACGTCACGTTCATAGTAGATGGTACGTGCAGCTTGCTGAGCAGCGTCGTTGACGTTTGATGGGCTGAAACGGCCTACCAAAGCCTCTGCATACAAATCTGAACCTTCGAGCATACCGTAGTAGATATCCGAACGACCGCCATTCTGGTAGTGACCAGGCAGATTGCTGTGCTCACCAACGAGAAGGATGTAGGTCAAATCAGGATGTTCGCTATAGTAGTTCTGGATGTAAGCCTTAAGAGCTGTGTCGGTACCTGTCACTGATGAAGCCACCATTGTGCAAGGACGACCTGAGATGTTTTTCCAGTCGACCAATGGCTGGATAGCACTCATGTACTCATCAACGCAGACGACGAGCATCGAACCCTGGTCAACGATGAAGGTGTATTTAGCCTCTGTCTGACCGAAGTTGATGAAACGGTTTGCATAAGATGCCTTGATGTCAGGGTCAACATTGATGTTGTTGCTCTTGCGTGAAGCCTTCTGGTTTTCACCGTTGTCGCTAACCTTTGTCATGGCGATTGTCATGCTTGTGTAAACACGCAATGTCTTGGTCACAGGGTTATAAGCGAATGGGCGAACCATAATGTTCTGACCGCGGAAATCTCTCAAGATGTAAGGATCGTTGAGAACCGCCTGTGTTGCCGGCCAGAAAGCATCCTGCTGATACATCTCACCATAGGTGTAAGGAACATCATCAGGGTTGATCTGACGGCTGAAGTTACCTTTTGAAGGTGCCACCTCGATGTTCTCGAAATCAACGTATGTCGAATTCACAACGCTGACTTGCATCTCGGCGCGGTCACCAATAATCACTGAAATAGGCTCCATCGGGAGGTCAGGAGCACCAGCCTCGAGCATGCTGGCCATTCTGTCAACACTGACAACGACCTGCTTGCCGTTAGGAGTTTTAACATTCTGTGTGTAGAAACCGTCGATAGCAACTTTAACGACGACTTCATTTTCTGTTGAAGAGATCAAAGTCTTCTTCATCTTTGTAGGCGAATCACTAGTGATTGCATGCCATTCCTGAGCAAATCCCATCAAGGAAAACATCAGGAACAAAGCTGTAAGTAATGATGATTTTCTCATAATGTATAAAATGGTTTAATAATTATTACTCTTTTTACACCTTATATATAATAGTTTGCAAAGATATAAAAAAAAAGGATGCCGTGAGCCGACATCCTTAATTTTTTTTGAAAAATCTTTTACTTAACGGTGACTTTTCTTACGATAACTTCACCTTCAGCAACGATTCTCAAGAAGTAAACACCGCTGAGTTCGCTGACGTTGATAGCTGTCTTACCCTCTGCGTTACCGTTGAGGACGACCTGACCAACGCAGTTAATCACCTGGTATTCATAGTTGTTAGCATTTGTAACGATATTCAAGATACCGTCTGTTGGGTTTGGATATACGCCAACTGACAACTCATATTCGTCAATGCCGTTAACACCGGTTGTTGCTGTAACAGCCACTGGCAATGATTCGCCTTCAGTGTATCTTGCAATGATGTTATATGTGAATGTTGTCTCCCATGCGAGGTGCTCGTCGAGGTATGTCAACTCTGTGACTTCGGCAATCTGAACACCGTCACGTTTAACGACGTATGCAATCGGGCTGCCTTCAACTGGAGCTTCCCATGTCAATGTCACATTGTTGGCATCAACTGTTGCCACAAGGTTCTGGACAGGTGCAGCTGTTGCTGGCTCGCCGGCGCAGTTCACGTCAAACTGGCATACAACACCTGCTGATGGAGTGCCTGAGCTTGCGTAGATCTGATCACCACCTTCGTAAGCAATCTCGAATGATGTCTCGTAGACATAGCTACCAGCCACGAATGTAACTGTAACATGTACACCAGCACCGATTTCGAGTGTATATGTAGCTTCGCTACCGCTGCTGATTGTAAGGCTCTGTGATGGTGTACCATCGCTGAATGCCACAGTAAGGCTGCAGCCGTTCCAACCGTCACCATATGAATCGTGGAGTGAGAACACAACGTTGCAGGTGTTCTTCAAAACAGCTGTGCCATTGGCTACGAAACCATTGTCTGCTGTGAGCTCGAATGCGATAGGAAGAGCCTCTGTTGTCGGGCATGATGAGTCGATATTAACTGTGAAGATTGCTGTAACCACACCGTCGACTCCGATTGTACCAACTGTGTATTCAGTATTTTCGAATGTCACATAGCTGCTTGTGCTCGATGCTGTTACGACACCGTTTGTTGCCTGATAGTGACCGGCATTGTGGAAGTTAGCAACAACTGTGTAGCTGCTGCCCGGCTCGTATGAACCGGCCCACTGGATACCTGTGTATTCAAGGATCGGTGAACCCACTGTAATCATCATCTTGCCTGCCCAGACGTCTGCGCCACATGTTGCTGTGACATCAATCTGAATCTTTGTGTTGTCGGCAACACCTTCAGCAACGATGAATGAGAACTCGTTCGACAATGTCACTGTTGCATCTGGTTCAACGACGCCGAATGAAGCTTCACCGTCGATGATGGTGATGTTCTCGTTAGAGCTTGTAAGAACAACGTTTGTTGTGCCTGTTGTTGCAGCGGCACCGACGTTCTTGTATGTCATCGACAATGACTGCTCTTCGTTACAAGGAACGTTACCTGGAGTGAATGAGTTGATCGACATGTAAGCGCCTGTCATTGCTGCAGCTGGAACTGTAGCAATATATGGAACATGCTGTGGATGTGTCACAACGATCTTCACATCGCCACCTGTTGTCACAGGCTCGATAGCGATATCGGCTGTACCGGTCTCATCAATCATACCTGCACCAACGAGTACGCCATCCTTTGAGATACCAACGTATGAACCTGGAGCTGCTTCCACTGTGTAGAAGTCCATGCCGATAGGAAGTGTTGGCAAGTGCGTCACGTCATTGTCTGTTGGAGCCACACGGTATGGGAGGATAGAACCGTCACCAAGTGTGTGGTAAGCCTGCCAGCAGTATAATGTGCTGATGTGCAAGGTGTAACCGAGAGCACCTGCTGCATTGCCAGCCAAGTTACCGACGAATCTGATAGCGTCGACGACATTGTAAGCGTCGTTATCCCAAATAGCATCGTAGCAACCCATTGTTGTGATGCTGATGTCAGGCATCTGACCGTTGGCCTGGTTTGTAGCACCGACACCGAAGTAGTAGTCGTTGAGCCAGTATGTTGATGGGCATGAGCCAATGTATGCGTAAGCTGCTTTGTTAGCTGCGCGAACCATAGCCTCGCCGAAGCATGTTCCACTGATACCCCAGTCGGCTGCCTGGCAGCAGTTACCCATTGCGAGGAAGTACTTGTGCTCATTTGTCAAGTTGTTGACATCACTTACTGTGAAGCTTGGGCCTGACCAGCTGGTGTTCGAACCATGAGCGGTGTAGTTCACGAAACCGACACCTGTGTTGAGGTTACCATAGCAGCCTGTGTAAGTGCCGTGGCTGTACTCATAAACATTGTTGAAGCCATGTGCTGTGTTGTAGTAGTAGTTTGTAGCATACCAAATTGTAGGACGACCTACTGTCACGCCCCAACCTGAGTCTTCACCTGCGATGAGAAGAACATTGCTCAGATAGCTTGGATCTGGCATGGTTAACTGCTCATATTCAAGAGCTTTGTTCAGCATAGCTGCCATCTGAGAGACATTCTCAGCTGGGAAACGGCTGTGGTACATATCTGAGAACTCGTCACCATCAACTGATGAATAACCAAGGTCTGTCACACAGCTTGTTTCGCTACCTGTACCTGACTGAGGAACCATATTCTTGTCACCCATGATCATGAGGAATGTAGGAGCATCCTGAGCATATTTCTGCTGGATGAAAGTCTTGATAGCTGCAGCATTTGAACCGATCTGGTCTGTGTAGTTCACATCAACATAGAAACCTTTTTCAGTCTTCCAGTTAACCCACTCCTGAATTGTTGATTCGAATTCGCGGTTTGCGATAACCAACATCTTGACAGGATTCTGCCACATATCCGGGTGCTCATCATAGATGTCGTTGATAGCCCTGTTGTTGAACATGGTCTTGTAAACACCTGCAAAATATGGGTTGAATGTTCTTGCAAACTCATTGAATGCAGCTGTCTTGTCGTAACTACCGAAGCTCACTTCAACATCGATGTTGTTGTAAACACGGATAGTGTTGTTAACAGCGTCGTATTGAACAGGATTGATTGTCAAAGCAGCGATCTGGATACCACGCATTGTTCCTTCAATCTCAACTTGAGCTATTGGACGCTCTGCGAAGCCGCGGAGTGTATAAGCTTTTTCATTGTATTCGAACGGAACATCCTTAGGATTCTGATCCTTCTTGAGAAGAGGCTGCTGAGGATAAACCTTGTGAATACCATAATCTGCAAGATTATAAACCTCTGTGGTGTAACTCTTCACTGTAACAGTCACATCCTTTGCTCCAACCGGGACAGCGATAAGTTTATTAGCTGCAGGAAGCATAGGCTCTCCAACAATACCTGCAGGATATGTGTTATCCATTGTAAGTTCAGAGAAAACTCCTCTTTCGGTCGAAACTTCAGTAGCTTCAATGCTACCAAATGAGAATGTTGCACTTAAACCGTCTTGTGATACGGTTGTGCACTGCTGAGCGCTCTTTGCACCGTTAAGTTCAATGCGCCCCTGAGCAAAAGTCTGGAAGCCAAACATAATGACTACCAATGCCATTGCGAGTCTTGTGAGTTGAAATTTCTTCATTTTGTTGAAATTAAGTTAATATTAAATTTGTTAATTTTCGCTTATTAGCTTGTGTTAAAAACGGGCAAAGGTACATATTTTTTCT
>LUZN01000012.1 GCA_001603665.1 Bacteroidales bacterium Bact_22 | reverse complement strand
AACGCCGATTATTGGGAAAAAGAAGATAATGTTTGATAAAAAATTATAACATTCAACATATTTTTAGTATCTTTGCGTTTTGGATTAAACCAATTTTGAATTTTAAATTTTAAATAGAAATATTATGGAAAAGATTAAAGTAGGTATCAACGGTTTCGGTCGTATCGGCCGTAACGTTTTCCGCATCTGCTGCGAGCGCCCTAACCTCGAGGTTGTGGGCATCAACGATCTGACAAGCACCAAGGTTTTGGCTCATCTTCTGAAATACGACTCAACACAGGGCAAGTTCCCGGGCACAGTCGAATATGATGAGACAGCATTGATAGTCAACGGTGTACGCGTCCCTGTGACAGCCGAGCGCGCTCCTATCAACATCAAATGGAGCAAGACTCCTGACGTCGTCGTCGAGTCGACAGGTATCTTCCGCGCTAAGGAAAGCAGCAAGGGCGGCTATGGCGACCACCTCAAGAACGGCGCCAAGAAGGTCATCCTCTCAGCTCCTGCCAAAGACACCATCGATGCAACCATCGTGGTGGGCGTCAACAACAACGACCTCACCGATGACATCGAGTGCGTGAGCAACGCCTCGTGCACCACAAACTGCCTCGCTCCTGTCGCGAAGGTCTTGAACGACCGTTTCGGCATCGAACAGGGTTATATCACCACAATCCACAGCTACACCAACGACCAGGTCATCCTCGACGGTCCGCATAGCGACCTGCGCCGCGCACGCTCTGCCGCCATGTCGCAGATCCCGACAACGACAGGCGCTGCCAAGGCTGTAGGCATCGTGATCCCTGAACTCAACGGCAAACTCGACGGCATCGCCGTGCGCGTCCCGACCCCTACGGGCTCTCTCGTCGACCTGGTGTGCACTCTCAAGACTGAAGCCACTAAGGAGCAGATCAACGCAGCGATGAAAGAAGCCGCTGAAGGCCCGATGAAAGGCGTCCTCGAATACACCGATGACCCGATCGTGAGTGTCGACGTCATCCATAACCCGCACTCATCGATATTCGATGCAGAAAGCACCATGGTGATGGGTAAGATGGTCAAAATCATGTCGTGGTACGACAACGAATGGGGTTATTCAAACCGCATGGTCGACCTCATCGAGATGATGAAGTACTAAAACAAAAAAGCCGCTCAATCGAGCGGCTTTTTTTTATTTAATCTTGTTGATCAAATCAGGCAGCATCCTCACGCACGCCATCTCTCTCCACTTCTTCTTAGCCTCCATTGCAGGCATTCCAAAGTATGTAACGCCCGGCTCAGTGTCCTTGTCGACGGCTGTGTAAGCCAAGATTGTGGTACCTTCAGCGATGACAAGGTCTTTGTTGACTGCCGACATCGACCAGATCGAGACGTTGTCCTTCACTCTCGACACTCCGCCGATAGCGCAGTGTGCTCCGAGGAAGCAGTTCTTGCCGACCTTAGCGTCGTGTCCCACCTGCACGTGGTTGTCCATCTTGGTGCCTCTGCCTATGACAGTGTCGCTGGTGACTCCGATGTCGATGGCGCACAGAGCTCCGATCTCGACGTCGTCCTCAATAACCACACGACCGCATGACTCGAACTTCACCTGACGGTCCTTGCCGCGATGCTGGAAATAACAAGCATCGGCAGCTAACACCGAACCGCTGTTGATGATGACGTTGTCACCGATGACAGTCCAGTTGTTGATGGTCACGTTGGCATGGATGATGCAGTTTTTGCCGATTTTCACGTGATCTGCCACGAACGCACCCGGCTCGATGATGGTACCCTCGCCTATCTCGGCTTTAGGACTCACCATGCATGATGCCGGCTCGAAACGACGGTACGACAGGATGACCTTGTTGAACGCGTCGAACGGACAGTCGTGGACGATGAGAGTCTTTCCCTTCGGGCACTCGACGTCAGCAGTGTTGATGATGACGACAGTGGCTGCGGAGTTCAGCACTCTCTGGTAATATTTAGGATGATCGACGAAAGTGATGTCGCCAGCCTCAACCTCATGAAGCTCGTTGAGCCCCGTGATGACTTGATTCTGGTCGCCGATAATCTTGGAAGCACCAATAAAATCAGCGATACACTTTACTGTCGTTGCTGGTTCAATTCTCATATTATTCTCTTACTCTTTCTGCGTACTCACCGGTACGTGTGTCAATTCTAATCTTGTCGCCAGTGTTGATGAACAGAGGAACTCTGACCTTAGCACCTGTCTCAACGATAGCCTCTTTCATGGCGTTTGTAGCTGTGTTGCCCTTCTCGCCCGGCTCTGTATAAGTCACCTCGAGGACAGTCTTCACTGGAAGTTCAGCAAAGAGGACTGTGTCGGTCGATGTGTCGAAGATAACGTCGCAAACGTCGCTTTCCTTGAGGAAATCAACACCCGTAATAAGATCTTTCATAAGAGGGATCTGCTCGTAGTCTTCCTGATTCATGAAAATGTAATCTTCACCTTCCTTGTAAAGATACTGATACTGACGATGTTCAACGCGAACGTCTTCAAGTTTTTCACCGATATCGAAACGGCGCTCCAAAGTACGGCCGTCAACTACGCTCTTCAGCTTGATACGCATGATAGTGTTACCTTTGCCCGGCTTCACATGCTGGAAATCGACGCAAAAATAAAGTTTACCATCCATTCTGATGCAGCTTCCAATCTTAATGTCTTGTGAGTTAATCATATTACGTAAATTTTAAATTATTCAAAAATCGGCGCAAATATACAAAATATTTTTTAATTAATAACAATATCTTTTAAAATTTCCTTCTCTACCTTTGAATTCAACTTCTTCAACAACATCGACTTGGCGTAAAGAAGCTCGTTTTTCAGCGAATCGGCATCAACTTTTACGTAAAAAATGCCGTTTTTTATGCTGGTATGCAAGGTATGAGCCGCAATGAAATCACCGACGACGTCATTCCATGAATTCAAAATGGCATGCTCGTCCAATGCGTTATCCCGATGATTATCATGATAAAACGCCTTTATCGCATCGCCCAATGTAGTCAAATTCGGATCACTCATCGCTACTTACCCTTCCTTTTTCAACTTCAAAAATCTTATGATTTCCATCGATGTTATCCAAAAGATATTGAATCCTTTGTCGTTGAGTATCAGTGATAAACACCTGTCCAAAATAGTCGTTTCCAACCAGTTTCACGAGCTGTGCCACACGATTGTCGTCCAACTTATCGAAGATGTCGTCCAAAAGTAAAATCGGCTTAAAACCAATTTTCTGATAGTTAAAATCGAATTGCGCCAGCTTCACAGCCACGACAAACGACTTCTGCTGCCCCTGCGAACCGAATTTCTTAACTTGATGATTATCAATAAGAAATATCAAATCATCTTTATGAATTCCGACGTTAGTATACGACGAATATCTGTCCTTCTCCTGGCTATCCTGCAGAAGCTGCTCCATCGGCTTGTCGTGAAGCGCACTTTCATAAACGATGTCGACCTTCTCAGTCGTACCCGAAACAATGTCGTAATATTTCTGGAAGATAGGCATGAAATCCTTCAGAAATGCCTTTCTTTTCTCGTAAATCGGAGTTGCATAACGAACGAGCTGCTCATCCCAAAGCGCCAGCAGATTGGCATCGAAATAACGGTTCTCCCAGAATTGCTTCAGTTGGGTGTTGCGCTGCGCCAAAACCTTGTTGTACTGCAGCAAATCGCCGAGATACACCGAGTCGAACTGCGATATGACTCCATCGATGAATTTCCTGCGCAAATCGCTGCCATCGTTAATCAAATCGCGGTCATAAGGCGAAATCATCACCATCGGAATCTTCCCGATATGGTCGGCAAGGCGCTCATACTCTTTTTTATTGCATTTAAACGATTTTTTCGTCGCTTCCTTCTGAACACATGAGATGGTCTCCGTTTCGTCGTTATCGGTCACAAAATCGCCGTGGATGGCAAAGAAATCCTCGCCATGACGAATGTTTTGCTTGTCGGTGGTCGTAAAATAGCTTTTGCAGAATGCGAGATAGTAAATGGCATCGAGTATGTTGGTCTTGCCCGCTCCGTTAAGACCTACGAAGCAGTTGATTTTTTCAGAAAACTGCAGGTCGGCCGACTCACAGTTCTTGAAATTCGTCAACTTTAACTCTTTGAGAAACATTTACTTATCTATTTTTGCAAAAACGGTCCAGATTTGTCGAAATGGTAATATAATTCGGCGAACCGTAGATGTGCATTTCCGATCTTGAATAGTTGATGCTGAGCTTCCAGATGTTCACCCCCACGCCGTACGAAAATCCGCACATTCCCTTTCTTGTGGGCGTCTTGAGGTTTTGTCTCATCCCGTAGTTGTATGCCACGCGCAGCACCAGGTTCTTCCCGATGTAAATCTCGCCGCCAAACACAACATGTCGCATCAGATTGTCAGCGAACTTGGCGGCGCCCGACTTCTGCTTCTTTGTGCCTGTTATCGGATCGTAATTGCCTTCCAAATCAAGCGGGTCCTCGTACGTTAAATCCCATTTCTGAACGTTTTCGTAGACGATGCTGAACAGGAACGGCACATGCTCCAATCGCTTGGAAACTCCAGCCGACAAACGGAATGGCAACTTGTTGCGGTCGCCTTCAAAGTTGGAATACAGCTCATAGCCGACATTTCGTGCCGTAGCCGAAAACATCCAGCCGGCTTCAGTCCTGTAGCTGCCCGCCACGTCGACCGCAACAGCGAATGTCTTATAGCGTTCGTACTGGATTCCGGCGAACTTCACGTTGGCACCTATGCTCCAGTTCGGAGTGAGCTGTCTGCCCCAGCCTATCATCACGTTGAAATCGGCGGGCGAAAACGTGCTACCGTCAACATTTCCTTGCTCATCGGCATATTTCATATTACCGTAGCTGTGATACATCACAGAGCCCGCAAAAGTGCCGATTTTATCGAATGTGCGGCCATATTGTACCATAGCGTGACTGATATCAGCGTAATAGTTGACATACGAAAGCACAAGGTCGTTGTGCATCTCGCTGTTTATCAAGGCAGGATTGTAGATTCCTAGTTCCATGTCGCTGTCGTAAATCGACAGGTCGGTGTTGCCCAAAGCCGCCACCCTCGCCGAACTCGTCATATCGAGAAAACCGTATGCACCATTCGACGTTTGTCCTTGAACATCAACGACAAACAACGTCAATAGGAATGATATACACAGTAGTCTCTTCATATGTTTAATTGCCAACAGCCAATGGCCAAAAGCCAAAGTTTACTTTTCAAGCAAGCCAAGGCCTTTTTTATTGATACTTCCAGCCTCGTTGAGCTTTTTCGCCAGCTTGTCGAGGATTCCGTTGACGAAAATCTTACTCTTCGGGGTGCTGAAATACTTCGATATTTCGATATATTCGTTCATAGTGACCTTCACCGGGATGAACGGGAAGCACACGAATTCGGTGAGAGCCATCTTCAGGATTATCATGTCCATCAGGCAGATACGCTCCTTCTCCCAGTTGTTGGTGTTGTCGGCGATAAGCTTGCCAAACTCCTCGTTGTGGTTGATGGTCTCGCGGAAGAGGTCCTGGATGAACTTCTCGTCGGCATTAGGCTCAGCGGTGTCGGTCTTGTAAATCGAAGGCAGCGACGAGTTCACGTCGAAGTTCTTCATCTTGCTGATAAATTCGATGAGCATCGAGCTAACTAAATGATAATCATCGACAAAGTAGATGCTCTTATCTTCGTAGAAGTCCTGCAAAACGTCCATATCGGCGAAATATTTCGTAATCATCTCAACGATGAATTTACGGTCGGCCGCGAAAGTATCGGTCTTATCGGCCATATATTTCTTGTATTCCGGCGTCTCGCGCATCATGGTGTAGTATTTCTTCACCACCTCCTGCGGGTCATCAGCCCAGTTGATCTTCAGCGGTGCCTCGTGTTTCTTGAAATCGACATTGTCTTCGATGAGGTTAAGCAGACGGTTGTTGACATACTTCATATTCGGATGCAAATCCTCGTATGTCGGAATGTATTTATGCTTGTTTTCGGTGATTTTATTCTCCGCAAAGCGTTTAGTTTCAACGAGAAACGACAGCTGCCAGATGAAAAGCTCATACAGTTTGTCGACGCTCTCAAGCAGATTTTTAATTCCGTTTCCGATGTTGGTCTCGCCCGACTCGATATACGCGTAGAGCGCTTGTAACACCTTGATTCTCAAAAACCTTCTGTTTAACATAAATCTTATTTTAGATAAAAATTTGAGTTTGCAAAGATACAAAAATTATCGTTTCAGCAACATCCTGAATAAGATATTGAAATCTTTCAGGACGGTATAATCGCGTGCGTACATCACATTCAGACGGTTACGCGCCTCGTCGTCAAGCTCATCGTTGATGACTGACGCCGGGTTGTATATCCCCTTTTTAATCTCCGGAAGTCGTTGACCGTCAGTGACTTGAGTTGGACAATAGCCCACCCATGAATATCTTCCGAAGAGAACTCTGAAGCAATCGCAGAAGAATTTTCCCGGTCGACGGATAAACCATGCCACGAATATCCAGAAAATGATTCCGAAGAACGACACCGAGAAGTCTAAAAGGCCTTTCTTACGTCTGTTCGGAACAGTGTTAATCGTACGAATATCAACGGTATAGAGGTCTCCGCGCGTGTTGATGGAATTACTTCCGATGATCGACAAGGTATCGACAGGCGCGATCTTGTAATCGAGCTTGCTGGCATGCCATTCGACCATCTTATCGATGATTTCCTGATGGGTGATGTCTTTCGAGCAGAAAATTATCTCTGTAATCTTGTAGATGCCAATGATATCAGGCACTTGCGCGATATTTCCAAGATAATTTTCAGGAATCTCGTTATTACTATTCGGGGCCACCAAACCGATGAAGTCAGGCTTGATGGAAGTGCTCTTCAGAAGCTGCTCAACACGCTTCGTTTCGTCGGAATTGCCTATCACTAAGAAGCGCTTTTTTGCATTTCTACCATATTGAAAATCAGCGAGTTTAAGCAGATAACCTAAAGTTCTACTTGAAGTCATCTGAAGCGCCATCCAAATCGTTCCGAAGAGTATCAAAGCTCTCGAAAAACGCAGACTTGTCGGCAGCAAAGCGTAAAGCATAAGGATAAGGATGCTGCCAACCATGATTCCGCCTGTTGCAGGAGCTATCCGGTATGGCTTGTCGTAACCGCCGGTGAAATAAGCTGTTGTCAGCCAAATCAAGATGTAAACCGGCAAGATTATCGTAAATAACGGCGTTATCGGATACGATCCTACCCCGTCGTAAATCATGTAATGTCCCCAGAAATAGCTGATTGCGGCGAGTCCGGAGTAGCCCAGCACGACATCGGTAAACGGCATGTAGGCCTTGCGGAAGAATTGCGACATCAGCGCAAGGAAAGCCCTGAAATATATGGCGAAGTTGATGAAAAACGAGAACAGCCGCGCACGATTCTTGGCAAAATGTTTCTTTGCAAAAATCTCCATCGCCTTGTAGAACACCAACACGTAGTTTACGCTGGTTTTCTTGGTACTTTCGCCCTTGTAGTGAATGATGCGCGTCTCGGGGAAATAGTAGTTCTTATATCCCGCCAAGGTGATGCGGTACGAGAGGTCGATATCCTCGCCGTACATAAAGAACGTCTCGTCGAGAAGTCCACATTTATCAAGGGTTTCGCGACGCATGAGCATGTAAGCGCCAGCCAAGATATCGACTGCGTTGACTTCATCGACAGGTAGGTATCCGAGATGATATTTCGAAAAACGTTTCGAATGCGGAAACAGCTTGGAAAGCCCGAAAATCTTATAGAAAGCCGTCATCGGGGTCGGCAGTCCGCGCTTCGATTCAGGCAGGAACTGACCTTTGCCGTCGACCATCTTCACGCCCAGACCGCCAGCATCGGGATGCGAATCCATGAATGCCAAGCATTTGCTGAAGGTGTCGTCTTCGACCACGGTGTCGGGATTCAGCAGCAGGACGTACTCCCCTGTCGAGATTCGGATAGCCTGGTTGTTGGCCTTTGCGAAGCCGACATTGTCTTTATTTGCTATGACTTTCACTTCGGGGAACTTCGCCGCGAGCATCTTCAGCGAGCCGTCGACCGAGTTGTTGTCGACCACAAACACTTCACCTTCAATGCCTTGCATGGCGCGACGCACCGAATAGAGGCATTGTTCGAGGAAATGCTCTACGTTGTAGTTGACTATGACGACCGACAGTTTCATATATTAGTACAAACTGCAAAGATACGCAAAATATTATTGCAACGATTTTTTATTTTATAAAATAATTTCGTTATCTTTGCGCTTTATTTGGTGAATGGACTTGAACAGAACGATACGGTTTGGAGTTATGCTCGACGGCTGCGCCGTCGAGCAATGGCAACTTGACACCGTTAAAATGTTGATAGACAACGGTATAGAGTTAGCACTGGTTATCAAAAACGGCGACCGGTCGAAGCCCTACAAGTCGTTCTGGGATAAAGTTTGTCGCTACCCCTACCGCCAGATTATATTCCGCATCTGGCATCGTTATTGGTTTAAACCCGAGGCGAAAAAACGCGTCGATTGGTCGAATGGGGCGGTCGAAATAACGGTTCAGCCAATAATTAAAGGCCATTCCACCTATTTCCCCGATTCCGATATTGAAAAAATCAAGTCATTTGACCTCGACTTCATCCTTCGTTTCGGTTTCGACATCATCCGCGGGGATGTTTTGAAGGTGGCGCGTTATGGAATATGGTCGTATCATCATGACGATGAACGCGTTGTGCGCGGCGGTCCTCCCGGATTTTGGGAGTTTATGCGTAAGATTCCGGCCAACGGCGTCATACTTCAGCAGCTCACTGACGAGTTAGATAAAGGATTGATAATCAAACGATTACAATTCGACACAATATTACATTCATACAAAGCCCATCTGAACAGGCTTTTGGCTGAATCGGAGTGTTTGCCTATGCAGGCATGTAAAGACTTGATGGTCAACGGAAAACTCGAGCCTGAGCTGTCGCAGTCGAAAGCCCCGATAATGCATCCGCCGAAGAATTGCCAGATGCTGAAATACTTCTGGCTGTGCTTCTGGCGCAAGGTGGCATATCACTGGAATTACCTGTTCCGACAGGAGGATTGGAACGTCGGCTACTACACTACTACGACCGACATCCATTGGCTTAAGCCGCCGAAATCGGACTATTTCGCCGATCCGTTCATCATTTCGGATAACAGCGACACTTATCTGTTTTTCGAGTGGTTCTCCAACAAAAACGGCAAAGCTGATCTGGCAGTGGCCAAAAAATCGGAAAACTTCGAGATTTATCACAAGATCACCGATTTCCCGGAGCATCGCTCCTACCCTTATGTATTTGATTATCAAGGACAAATATACTGCATCCCGGAGGCAAATCAAACCGGCAAGGTATCGTTATATCGTTTTGAAAACGACCGTTTGACGTTCGATTGCGACCTGATGCAAGGCAAATATGTGGACTCAACATTGTTCATTCACGACGGCAAGTTTTACCTGTTTACCACGCCACAGTCACATCCTCACACCCACCTATTATTATTCGTTGCCAACGATTTGCGCGGCCCTTATCGTCCGCATTTCAACAACCCGGTGAAGGTCGACTGCAGCAACTCCCGCATGGCCGGAAAGATACAAAATATCGACGGAGATTTGGTTCGTCCGGCTCAAAACAGCACTATTCACTATGGTTCAAGTATTACTTTAAATAAGATAGTTCAATTATCTGAATATCAATTTGTTGAAGAAACAATCAAAGAGATAAAACCATTCGAAAACACGCCGTATAACAAAGGCATCCACACCATCAACAGCGATGGCGGGATAACAGTGTTCGACGCCAAAAAATTCACGTTCACCTGGCAAGGATTTAAGCAGCAACTGCGGCAGCGTTTCAAAACCAATAACCTATAACCAATAAACATTACAATGATTAAGAAGATCTTCGGTACATTCGGCACTCGCGCTCTCAATGCCATTTGCAACTTCGTGACGTTGTGGTTTGGCACGCATTATCTCGGTGCGGAGGCCTGGGGCGTAGGCGGCATAGTGCTTCTCGATGTGTCGATTCTCCTTATCGGCGTTGAGTTTCTGGCAGGAAGCGGACTCATCTACTTCACTCCAAGGAAATCTTATCGCACTTTGTTTAAGATTTCTTACATCTGGAGCCTTCTCATCGTAGCGTTTTATGCGCTTCTGTTTTATCTCTGCTCGTTCATTCCATCAGGTTTTGCTCAGCATTTCACAAAGTTCTTTGGCGAAAACGCCGAGTTTATCCCTCAAGGTTATCATCTGCTGGTGCTGCTCCTTGTTTTCATGTACAGCTTGCATAACTTCAACATGGCCACCCTACTCGGGAAAGAGCGCGTAGGGACGAATAACATATTGTTTATTATACAGTTTGTAACACAGATGAGCTCGATGCTGTTCTATATCTTCGTGCTCGACATCCGCGACGCAAACGCCTTTGTATACTCATTACTTACCGGCTACACCGTCGGCTATCTCTGCGGCTTGACGCAAATCTGGCCTTACCTTCAGGAAAAAGGTAACGACTCGATGCGCGAGACCATTCGCGAGATGTTCAAATTCGGTACCATCATCCAGCTTTCAACCCTTGTCTCGATGCTCAACAAACGTCTTAGCTTCTTGATTATCAGAGGTTTCTGGGGCGACGCGAAGGTCGGAGTGTATAACGCAGCTTCGCAGGTTGCCGAAGCACCGAAAGTGATCGGAATGAGCATCGCCATGGTGCAGTTTTCGAAGATCAGCAACCTGACAGACAATGAGTTAGCGGCAAAAATCACTATGCAGCTCCTGAAAGCCGCCATGATTCTGACCGCCATCTGCATATCCATCGTCTGTATCATCCCAACCAGCGTCTATTCCTGGCTCTTCACCACCAATTTCGCCGAGATGCGCGTGGCGATGATCGCCCTGGCTCCAGGCATCGTCTTCATAGCGGCAAATATGGTGTTTTGCCATTATTTCTCAGGGGTTAACCTGCCGAAACACAACCTTTACGGCGCCTTGGTCGGACTGGCAGTCACAATCCCTTCCCTGTACCTCATGATTCCTCCTTTAGGAATGATTGGCGCAGGTATCTCAGCATCGTTAACTCATTTAGCTACAATCACTTATCAGTGGATTGTATTCAAAAAAATCAATAAAATCTCCGCCAAGGAATTGCTTGTGACAAAAGAAGATGTGAGACTCCTCATTTCTGAAATAAAAAACCTCTTCTAAATTAGTAAAAAACTTTTTCAATTTAGTTTTGTGTTTTCAATATTATTTTTGTAATTTTGCAAAAAGTATTTTTTGAGAACATGGCGGAAGAAATTATTGACGATAACGTATTGGAAGACAACGAGTTAGATTTTACCACTAATGTAAATCCGGTTGATTATAATGACGATGCTATTCAGCATCTGTCGTGGAATGAGCATATCCGTAAACGTCTTGGCATGTACATCGGCAAGGCTGGCGACGGCTCGGCTCACGACGACGGCATCTATATCCTTTTGAAGGAAATCATCGACAACAGTATCGACGAGTTCAACATGGGCGCCGGAAAGGTCATCGAAGTCGACATCAACGACGGCAAGGTGCACGTGCGCGACTACGGCCGTGGCATTCCTCTCGCCTCTCTCAAAGACTGTATGGGTCAGATGAACACCGGCGGTAAGTACAACACCGGAGCGTTTAAGAAAGCCGTAGGTTTGAACGGCGTCGGCGCTAAAGCCACCAACGCAGCATCGTCGTATTTCCGCGCACAGTCGTTCCGCGACGGCATGACGAAAATTGTAGAGTTCTCAAAGGGCGAACCTCTGTCGGAGTCGGAAATCATCCCTACCGACCAGAAAAACGGCACTGACATCACCTTCGTGCCCGATGCCGAGTTGTTTGGAAACTACCATTTCCTTATGGAATACGTCGACGAGATGATTTGGAATTACGCATTCCTCAACAGCGGACTTTCTTTGATTCTCAACGGACAGAAATATCAGGCTAAAAACGGCCTCCTCGACCTGCTGACACGTAAGATCGGCAAGCTCGAGACCTGCGCCTACCCTATCATTCACATCAAAGAAGGCGATTTTGAATGCGCTTTCACCCATTCCAACGTCACGTCGAACGAAGAGTATTTCTCGTTTGCCAACGGCCAGTACAACCCTCTCGGCGGCACTCATCTCAACGTGTTCCGCGAGGCTATCGCCAAGACTATCAGAGAATTCTATAACAAAGAATACGAGACATCCGACATCCGCAGCGCTTTTGTGGCTGCCATCTCGATAAAGGTCGACAACCCTGAGTTTGAAGGTCAGACCAAGACCAAATTCTCGTCGAACTATATGGATAAAGACAGCGAGACGACCATCAGGGCTTACATCACCGACATCATCAAGAGGCATTTCGACAAGTTTTTGCACATGAACAGCGATGTGGCCGAAGCCTTGATGCGTAAGATCATCCAGAATGAGAAGGAACGCAAAGGCATGGCCAACATCAAGAAACTCGCCCGCGAGAGTGCCAAGAAAGTCAGCCTGAACAACCGCAAGCTCCGCGACTGCCGCATACACTACAACACCAACCACGAGAAGCGTCTTGAGTCGACGTTGTTCATCACCGAGGGTGACAGCGCATCGGGCAGCATCACCAAGAGCCGCGACGCTCAGACACAGGCAGTGTTCAGTCTGCGCGGAAAACCGCTCAACTGCTACGGTTTGACGAAGAAAATCGTGTATGAAAACGAGGAGTTCAACCTCCTTCAGGCAGCTTTGAATATCGACGAATCGATTGAAAATCTTAGATATAACAACATCGTCATCGCCACCGATGCTGATGTCGACGGTATGCACATCCGTCTGCTGATGCTCACCTTTTTCCTGCAGTTCTACCCCGACGTGGTTCGCGGCGGACACCTGTATATACTGCAGACTCCGTTGTTCCGCGTGAGAAACAAGAAAGAGACCCGTTATTGCTACACCGACGAGGAACGTGTCGATGCCATCAAGTCTCTCGGCGCTCATCCCGAAATCACACGATTTAAAGGTCTTGGCGAGATCTCACCCGACGAGTTCAGCTATTTCATCGGTCCTAACATGCGCCTCGAGCCTATCATCCTGCGCCACGACATGACGATTCCGGAGTTGTTGAAGTATTACATGGGAAAGAACACCGACCAACGTCAGAAGTTCATCATCGACAACCTGAGGGTTGAAGACGACTCGAATATTGATAAGCTGGATTAAAGTTACAAATTATTCTTCTTAAAGTTCTCTGCTTGCTCAAAAATAGCTTTGAACACTTCGCTTCTTGTCTGAGGTGGATAATCGTATTTTGCGAGTGTTAATATAATTTTTACTTTAAGCTGTGCAGTGATGTCAGCTCGTTTATCCCAGTCAATAAATTGAGAACCATCATCTACAACATCTTTCACATCTTTTGACATAGCAATATACTGCTCTTCTGTATATTTATCTAAGAAACCATATTGCTCTGCAACAGATTTTAGGATATCATAAAACGCCTTGACTTCGATATTTGGGATTCCATCTGGCAAAACGTTGTCTTTCTTAATATCTTCAAACAAATCAGCCAACTGCTTTGCGACTTCTGTAACTATTTCGTCAGCGAGAATAATATCATCCGATCGGTCGTTGTATTTGTCAATAATTTCTTTCAAACGGTCTGTAAAACTAACAGCCTTGACCTTGTTAACCCGTCTGACGCTATCAATAACACGCTTAAGCAACTGCTCCATCAACTTGACTTTGGTGTTTTGATATGGCAGTCGCTTCAACTTTTCCATATATTGAGTTGCAAGCATGTCAATTTGCTCCGAATTGTCGAGTCGCATAGTGTTTATAGCGACAACTTCTTCAGAAACGAGTGCCTCATTAACAAGCTTCAGAACATGCTTGTTCATCTGCGTAGCATCTGGCGATTCGCCTGTAGTAGTCTTATAGATTATTGAACGCACACCGGAGAAGAAATGTACATCATTGACTTCATCATTTTTGATTCGTTCGTCGTTGTTGCACATATTATACGCCGACTTCATGATTAAAGTATGCTTCATGAAGCGTTTCTCCGACTCGGCAGTTTGCTGTACGCGCTCAGCAGCAATCTGTAGTGTATCCAGCTGTTCAAGCGGTGTCCCAGTAAAGAATTTGCTGTAATCAAAGCCGTTAAACATACGTCGCAACAAGTCGAGTTCATCTTTGAAAAGCTTCACTGCGGCATCGATAGTCTCAACAGGTGTTTCATTTTGTCCACCAGTGGCGTATTTCTGCATCGCCTGGTTAAACTTTTTCTTAATCCCAAGATAATCAACGATTAAGCCCTTGTCTTTACCAGGATAATTTCTATTCACACGGCTGACAGTCTGAATTAAAGTATGCATCTGCAACGGTTTGTAGCAGTACATTGTGTCGAGGCAAGGCACATCGAAACCGGTAATCCACATATCAACTACGATGGCAATCTTGAAATTCGACTTGTCTTCCTTAAATTGCAGGTCAAGTTTCTTACGCTCATCGTCAGTGCCCAACAAATTGTATAATTCCGGGTCGTCGTCTTTCTGGCGGATGCACACCAACTTGATTCTCTCAATCGGCTTGATTTTTTCAGCCTCTTCTTTTGTAAGTTCCTCACCATCACCGCAAATCTTAACCTCAGCCCATTCCGGACGCATAGCGACAATCTCTTTATAGATTGAAAACGCTATTTCACGCGTTGCGCACACAATCATCGCTTTGCCTTTGACGGTACTACCCTCTTCCACTCTACGCTCGTAATGCTGGATGAAATCTACAGCCAGACGATGAATCAAATCCGGACTATTGAGCAATATGCTCATTTGCGTCATTGCACGTTTACTCTCCTCAATCTGATACTCCGACGAGCCTTCTTCGGCGCATTTGTCGTAATATGCCTCGATCTGTTTTATGAGCTCGCTGTCGGCGAATACATGCGATGCACGTCCTTCATACATAATGGTTTTGGTGATACCATCCTCAACGGCCTCAATCATTGAATATTCATCGACAATGCCACCAAACACATCAAGTGTAGGGTCGATTGGGGTGCCGGTAAATCCGACATATGTAGCATTGGGCAACGAATCGCGCAGATATTTTGCAAAACCGTATGAGCGTTTGACGCCTTTATCAGTAATCTCCACTTTCTCTTCCAAGCTTGTCTGTGTACGATGGGCTTCATCGCTGATACAGATGATGTTAGCTCTGATTGAAAGCAGATTTATATCCTTTGAGAATTTTTGTATTGTCGTTAAGAATACACCACCACTTGTCCTACCCTGCAGTTTAGCCTTCAAATCCTCACGACTTTCAACCTGTTCGATGACGCTGTCACATACAAACTGTTTTGCATTAAGCAACAAACGTGACAGCTGGTCGTCAAGGTCGGTACGGTCGGTTATGAGGATAATCGTTGGGCTGCATAATGCTTTGCTTTTCATAAGCAAACGGCACAAAAACAACATTGTCAACGATTTACCACAACCTGTTGCACCGAAATATGTGCCGCCTTTGCCGTCTCCGTTAGGATTCAGCTTGCTATGATTCAGTATGTTCTGATAAAGCGAGCGTGCCGCAAAATACTGAGGATAACGGCAGATGTATTTGCGCTCGTCTTTTGATGTGTCAGGGAAATAAACGAAGTTGTGGATGACATCGATGAGACGGTCTTTGCGGAAAAGTCCTGAAATCATCGTTTTCAGTGAGTTAATGCCGTCACCAGCCTTGTCTTTGGCATTGACTTTTCGCCAAGCGTAGAAAAACTCGTAAGGTGTATAAAGTGTTCCGAATTTGTTGTTCACCCCATCCGAAACGACAATAAACGCCGTGTATTTGAAAAGCTGAGGAATATCACGACGATACCTGATTGTCAGTTGTTTGTATGCGTCTTCTATTGTCGTATTCTGTTTGAGAGCGTTTTTGAATTCAAACACCACCATCGGCAAGCCATTTATAAAAATGATTGCATCTGGGATGCGAAGTGTGTTGCCGACAATCTCAAACTGGTTTATCACCTTGAATTTGTTATATTTTTGATTTGCCTCATCGAAAGCTATCGGATAGATATAGAGATTTTGTTTTGTGGCATCCTCACGTTTCAGTGAGAAGCCATCCATCAGCAGATTCAGAGTATGCTTATTTTCATCGTAAAGCGAGCCGCCGGTCTTCTGCTTTATCACGCGTATTGCGTTCTCCACCTCTTGTTCGGTGATGCCCTCGTTTTTATAACGGTTACGCAGATATTGTGCGAGGTCGTCGTGCAGCACCACCTCGTCGAGGTCGCGCTCTGTCAGTGCATCGCCTTTCACATAATCATAATCCTGCTCAAGCAGCAGGGCGATTATCGACTGTTCTAACTGGCTTTCGTTGAAGTATGGCATCTTATTTCTCCTTTCAAATAATAATTATGCATTTCTACGAATTGCATCCACAATGCTTTCCGTATTCCATCGTACAATTTCATTTGCTCGACTACTAACAATTCTCGATATGCGTTCATGTCCCCAAGGAACAACTCCAACAATCGGAATACTTTTTTCTATAGCTTTATCTAATTCCCATTCCATCCACTCACTATATGACGCATATACGCCAGCAATTCCAAGAACTATGTCAGAAGACTCAATTCTTTGACTCAATGCTATGCGAACGTACTTATTCCTGTCGGAATGAATAGGATTGTCTGGCGATGCTTCCGTAAATTCAACATGAAAATAACCTCTTTGTTCCAGTAAGTTGCGCAACCTTTTCAAATCATCGACATAGTCCCAAGAATGACTAATAAATACACGATAAGTCTTAGCCATATTAATCTGTATATAATTGTTTCGTTTTTTCAAATGTGTCTATTTGCCATAGAGCAGGATTTTGTTCCCTAAACAATTTTTCATATTTTTCAGCATCTTCCAGTCGATTTAATGCCAAGTATGAGTTTGATAAAGTAGCATATTCCCACATTATTTCTTCAGGCTCAACCTCATCCAAGGTCTTAAGAATTATATTGATAATTTCTTGAAAAGTTAATTCTGCTTCAACTTTGGAGTGAGTTTTAAGTTCTCCCTCTAACACTTTTGACTTCATAAACATACAATTTGCATAATTCTCTCCCGTATAATAATCTTTATACTGACTCCACCCTTTCTTATAAGATTCGGCAGCAGAGTCAAGATAACTATTATCTTTTGTCTCTTCCCACAAACATTTATATATAGCTCCCATAACTCCATACGTTTCAGTGTCTGATGGATTTTCTATTTTTTCCATTATTGAAAGAGCATCTGTCAAAGCTCTTAATTTTGACGGATACTCACTTTTGTATCTGCATAATGCCTGTTGTTGAATATAATATTTATCGTTCTCTGCTTTCTTACTCAACTTTTCCCATAACTTTTCTGCTTCAGCAAAATTTTTAGCATCCATTGCCTTCATAGCTTTTTCTGTCAAAGAATAAATAGTTTCTTCATTTGCTTTTAATTCCCCTATTATACTCCGGATTTCTTCCTCTGAAATTGTTGGTTGTTTTGTCTGTGGGATATAAGTATACAAAGGACTATCTACTCGTGGATCTGCAATAACACCCTTTATCAAGTCACGAAGTTGTGGTACACATTTCTTCACCTCTTGCTCAGATATCTCATTTCCTAAATGTTTATAGTTTATTATTCTATTATGTCCTATGTCAAATGGAATCTTCCCCTCATCTTCTTTTATTATGATTGTAGAAAAAGGCCGTAATGTATGTCTTACACCCAATTCATATATGGCATTAGGATTATAAGTTGAAATATCAGCTATTACTACATCTGCATAATACAATAATGCATACATACTTCTATCAATAACTCCAGACTCTTTTATTTCGTCAGCACGAATACACTTGCACCCAGACGCCTCAACAGCAGGACGAATAATTTTTTTATATGTAGCGTTCAAATCAATAGTGCGATTCGTGTCAGGATCTTTCTTATTTCCAAAACCCATTATCACAAAACAAATCTTTTCTTCCATAATTCTTATATTATTTAGGTCTAACAATAACTTCATTTGCTATAGGTTGACTCCGTTTGTTAAAGGCTTGATCTATATAGAAGTTGGGATATTTTGCAAAATCTTCCCATTTAACCAAAACACAATACTGATCTTCATCCCAATATGCACATTTTCCATGATTATTCAAATAATAGTTCCTGCTAAATTCTTTTATAACTGTTCTGTCATTGATATCTACAGTGTTATGGCTTTTGTTACATATAGAGCAAACATGTTGTCCTTTATAAATATCGTTATACATTTGTGGCAAAACAACTCCTAATATTCCATTTCTTGTATTGCCTTCGCCATTAAACAACGAAGCTTGTAACTCTCGTTTAATAAACTTTTGTTCTTCCCATCCCAAGTTTTCCGAGCTCCTACTACCAATTAGAAATATTGTTACAGTTGAATCTGATAGATAATCCTCTCTTATTTTCCTCATGATATAGTCTTCATCATTTGAATCTATAGGAGTATTCAATGATTTGTCAATCATATCAACTTTGTTTTCTTTCTCCCATTTTTGGATTTCTTTTTTGTAGTAAATATCTTCCTTTTTAAAGGAAATGAAGCATCTGTGTCCCATATATTTATCTTTTTAACCAATCTGCCAATTTAGTCTTTTCTCCATTATATTCAACATAATATGTTCCAAGAACATACATATATTCAGACTTAATAACTGGATAAATCTGTAGATACTCACTGCCTGAGAAACCAGAAGATGCTTTCTCTGTTATTGGCATTATTGCAATGTTGTCTATATAACGATATGCATCACCATATCCTAATTCCCAATTACACCATTTTGATGCAATCGCATCTTCTGTTGCTAATAGTATAAATTTCTTACATTCACGTATTTTTTGTTTTATTCGTTTAGCAGTATAGCCAGAAGTTGTAGTTGGCATACCATCATCATTCCAATCCACATACACATATACTCCAAGATTTTTTAATAAGGCTATAACATTTTCAAGTATCTGTTTATCAGAATGTTTATGAGAAAGAAAAACACTAACCTCATTTGAATATGCACTTCTTTGGTGTGAATTAATTGATTCATTAATAAGAGATTGATAATTAGTTTTCCCTTTAAGATCCGCTAAAAGCTCTTTTGAAATAAAACCACTCATATCTTTATATTTTTTATTCCCCCATCCCCGCCCAAAGCAAAGACTGTAATTCTAATTGTTGTTTAATTTATTTATTCATATTGCTCCTGCGCAAAGCGATTATTG
>LUZN01000061.1 GCA_001603665.1 Bacteroidales bacterium Bact_22 | reverse complement strand
CACAATTTTGAAAACGAAATAATTTAACATTTAATACCATGGAAATTGAACTTTATATCATAAGAAGAGTTAACGCCTTGCTGCAGGCAACCGACGCAAAAATCGTGAAACGCCTCGAAGGCGGAATGAGCAACTACACCTATGTCGTTGAGTGTCAAGGAGAATTATATACATACCGCGTGCCGGGTAAGTTCGCCGAACGTTTTGTCGACCGCGTGGAAGAAGACGCCAACATCAAGGAAGTTGAGAAACTCGACCTCAACAACGAGACTGTATACGTCGAGATTCGCTCAGGCGAAAAACTCGCTAAATACGTCGAAGGCACAATCATGTCGACTACCGACGTGGTTTCTTACAACGAGATGTCGGTGAAGGCTCTGAAGAAGCTGCACAACAGCGACCTGAAATTCAACGACTACAACGCTTTCGGCCGTCTCGACACCTACGAGAAATACTGCACCGACCTAGGTTTCAAGCACCCGCAGGAATACATCGAGCTTCGTCACGCCCTCGACGAGATGCGCAAACTTTACAAAGAGGTGAAAAAGGTGCCGTGCCACTGCGACTATCAGCCTACAAACCTCGTCATCGCGAAGGATAAGTTCTACGTTTTGGACTGGGAATTTGCAGGTATGAACGACCCGTTCTACGACATCGCATGCTACGGTAACGCCGGATTCGACAAGGCTTTATCGCTGCTTGAGGCTTACGTGGGTCACAAACCGACACAGGAAGAGCTCAACCGTCTTTATTTCCACCGCGCATTCCAGTGCCTGCAGTGGTTCAACGTCGCCATCTTCAAAGATAAAGTCGGCTTGAGCAAAGATCTGAATATGGATTTCAACGCCGTAGCCTTCATGTTCTTAGGCATGGCGAAGGATCTGATTGGAAATTGCAGTAAAAACTAATACATAAAATCGCCGAAGCCGAAACCTTCGTCGAGACCGAGCTCAGCACGCACCTCTTCGGAGAGGCTCGCAGGACTCCATGCCGGCTCGAAGGTAAGCTCCACATCACACGACTTAACGCCCATTATAGCACTGACTTTCTCCTTAACGAAATTAGGGAGATAGTCGGCGACAGGGCAGTTTGGTGCCGTCACGGTCATAAGAATCTTCACCGCGCCATCATCATCGATATTGATTTCATAAATCAAGCCCAGTTTGTAAATGTCGACTGGTATCTCAGGGTCGTAAATGCCGCTCAGTACAGCAATCACGCGCTCTTTCAGTTCGTTTTTCTCTGTTTCTGTCATAGCTACTTATTCATTATTTCTGCGTAAAGCATCATCTGTTTCACCATGCTCAACAGGCCATTCGAGCGAGTTGGCGACAAATGTTCCTTCAAACCGATCTCATCCAAGAAACTCATATCGGCTGCCAAGATATCGGCTGGAGTCTGTCCAGAGAACACCTTTATTAATAGGTTGATGATGCCTTTGGTGATGACCGCATCGCTGTCGGCAGTGAAATAGATCTTGCCGTCTTTCAACTCAGCATGAAGCCAAACCCTTGACTGACAGCCGTTTATGAGGTAATTATCGTTTCTGTACTGCGGGTCGATGATCGGACATTCCTTACCCATTTCGATGAGCATCACATAGCGGTCCATCCAGTCGTCGAACATCGAAAACTCTTCTACAATCGAGTCTTGTATCTCTTTGATAGTCATTATCTTAGCATATTTGCAGCTTTTTCAACTGCTTTTACAAATATATCTATTTCTTCTTTTGTGTTATACATTGCAAACGAGGCTCTCACCGTTCCCGGGATGCCAAAGAACGTCATCACCGGCTCGGCGCAATGATGTCCGGTACGCACTGCCACGCCCATCTTGTCGATGATGGTACCCAAATCGTAAGGATGGATGCCGTCGATGACGAAACTCACTAGTCCGTTACGCTTCGGCGCCTCCCCTATGAACCTCATCCCTTCAACGCTCGAAAGCCCCTCGATGGCATATCTCAAAAGCTCATCCTCGTAAGCCTCAACTTCTTGACGGTCAAAGCTTTGGATAAACTTCACAGCCGTCTCCAGACCTAAAGCAGCTCCAACATTCGGAGTACCTGCCTCGAACTTAAACGGAACCTTATTGAACGTAGTCTTCTCGAAGCTCACGGTGTCGACCATCTCGCCGCCAAACTGATACGGAGGCATCTTCTCGAGCCATTCCATCTTGCCGTACAGGCCGCCTATGCCCATCGGGGCGTACATCTTATGACCTGAAAATACGTAAAAATCGCAGTCAAGGTCTTGAACGTCAATCACTTGATGTGCCATCGACTGTGCTCCGTCGATGATGACAGGGATGTCATATTTATGTGCCATCGCCACCATCTCCTTGACGGGATTCACAGTGCCTAAAGTATTGGAAATATGGGTGATAGAGACGATTTTCGGTTTCTGCTTGAGCAGCTCTTCGTAATGATTCAGGTCGAGGACGCCTTTTTTGTCCATGCGGATGACAAGCAACTCGCCTTTTTTAGCTTGAATCATCTGCTGCCAAGGCACCATATTCGAATGATGCTCCATGGCGCTCACCACCACCTTATCTCCTTGATTAACAAGAAGTTGTCCCAACGACGTCGCCAACAGATTCAGCGATTCCGTAGTGCCTCTGGTAAACACGATTTCCTGTGGCTGACGGGCATTCACAAACTGCGCCACAGTCTTGCGGGCGTTTTCGTAAGCCTCCGTCGCCATCTGGCTGAGGTAATGCACTCCACGGTGGATGTTGCAGTTCTCATGCAGATAGTAATCGCGCTCACGCTCAATCACACAAAGCGGTTTCTGCGTCGTCGCGGCATTGTCGAAATAAACCAAAGGCTTGCCGTAGACCAGCTGGTCGAGCACCGGGAACTGCTTCCGTATATCGTTTACATCGAAATGGTTCAAAATTGTAATGTTTTAACTTGCAAAGATACTAAAAAAAAACAATCGCAGCACAAAACATGCCGCGATTGTTCATTTTTATCAATAAAATCTTTATCTCCCCTGCATGAGTGGTCCCTCGAAGTGTACGCTAAATGGCATCTCCTGACTGCCGCCCATTCCAAAAGGAGTAGCGCTTCCTGATGTATTGATTGTGTAATTTGCAGCTGTTCCTGAAACTGTCAAAGTTCCATCGATGCAAATCAAATCACCATTTTGTGGCGATGACAGCATACCACCGCATGAGCCAGCCGGCATAGGATCCTGAATGGTGTAATTGTAAGTGCCGTTTTCCGGAAGACTCTGTGCGCCAACAATAGTGAGTTCAACCATATTGGCAGTTTGAATATTAGTTCTATCAGCCAAAACTATTGTCACAAAGTATTGACTCAACTCCTCATCATAATATGCCTCATAACCGGCAAGTGCGATATGATAAGTTTGACCTGCAACTGTAACTGTGCCATAGTCACCTGTCGGGACAACCGGGGTAGTGCCACCGCCGCTGCTGCTTGATGAGCTATCCTTTTTACAACCTGTGAAAGCCAAAGCGATTACTGCTACTAAGGCTAAGAGAGCCATGCTCTTTCTGAATGTGTTTTTCATTGTTTCGTGTTTTTATGGGTTAAAATTTTTTGCAAATATAAAAATTTTTTAAATATCAATCAATTTTTAATAAAGATTTAAAAATCATACTGCAAGGTATTTCACCTGTAAATTCGACAATAACACTGTCATTTCTGACATAATAGACCTTCGGAAAAGAATTTGAAAGCTTAAAAAGACTTTTGTCGGGATAGTCAATAATTTCAAATGATGGCTGAAAATATTCATCAAACCTTTCGTGAGCCGTGCTATCGTTGTCATAAGCCAAGGCGATGACCTTGTCGACCGCGCCTGTTTTCTCGTACATCTCAAGATTTGCTATGGAATTCATGCAATGCGGACAGCTGTACGAAAAAAGAAAAACCAGATATGTCGAATCATTCGAAAACTGAGCAAACTCGCTAAGTGCTGAGCCTTTGACCTCATATTTTTCGAAAGTACGTTTCCTGTATTTACCGAAAAAATTATCCGAAGTATAACCGCTCATGAACGATGCGGCAATGACAATGACCATCATAATCGCGACCGTCGCCGGACTCGCTTTCCATACATCCGAAGAAAAACGATACACGTCAATCGCTAAAAACAAAAGTATTGCGTTTCTTATGTACAACAAAACCGGTGAAGTATTGAGAGCTTTTATGTTTCCGAAACACCCGCAGTCTTCTACTCCCTTGAAAATCAAGCCATAAGAATAAACTGCCGTAAAGACGACCAGCAGTACAGCCGTTATCAATGATACTGTTTTTTCACCAATTCGGAGTATAAGAAGCAGGCCAATGATAATCTCAGCGACCACTATCGGCACAGCCACAAAACGTATTCCCACGAAGCCGTAACTGGCGATAATATCAGCAAATGCTGACACATCGAACGCTTTGGCAAAACCCGAAACGAGAAATACCAAACCTAGCAGTAATCTAAAGATATTTGTTCTTTTACTCAAATTTTACTGAGATCGATTTTGAAAACTTTTTCTTTGTTGCTGCACTGGAAGATGCAGGTGTCGCAACTCGAGAGCTCGCCTTTCAGACGGCGTTTTATCATGTCGTCGATACTATCGTGAACGCTTTCAATTTTAATATGGTTACTGATTTCCGCTGCGAAAGCGTACATCAGAAGCATCCTGGCATCCTCTTTCTTGATGCCGCGCTGGCGCATGTAGAACATTGCATCCTGGTCGAGCTGGCCAGTCGATGTGCCGTGCGAACATTTCACATCGTCGGCATAAATCTCAAGGAACGGCATGGTGTTGATCTTCGCCTTGTCGGTCAAAATAATATTACTATTATTCTGATATGCGTTGGTTTTCTGAGCATGCGGCGCCACCATCACGTGACCGTTAAACACTGCCGAGGCCTCATCGTCCAAAATGCCTTTGAACTTCTCGTTGCTGCTGCAGTTAGGCACGTTGTGGTTGATTTTCATCAAGTTTTCGACGTGCTGTTTCTTGTCAAGCAGATACAAGCCGTAAATCTGGAGGTCGGCGCCCTCGCCGTTGAGGTCGACGTTGATATTGTTTTTCACAAAACCCGTGTTGAACGTCACCAACACGAAGTGCACGCTGCTGTTGGCGGCTTGCTTGATGTTGATGTGCGTCGTGAGGTTCGAGTCGTCGTTGAGGTTTTGTATCCTGTACAGCTCGAGAGTGGAGTTTTCCTCCATCACGATGTCGCACTGTTCCTCGTTCGACTGCAGATGATTGCTGTCGTCCAAGATTACGAGCTGCCGACTCTGATTCTTTCCGACTGTTATGTTATTTTCGAGATAAGCCATCGTCGTAAGTGTTAGAGTTTCAGTTCCTTAACCCATTCGTAACCCTTCTCTTCGAGCTCGAGTGCGAGTTTCTTGTCGCCCGACTTCACGATACGGCCGTCGTACATCACATGAACGAAATCAGGTACGATATAATCCAGAAGTCGCTGATAGTGAGTGATTACCACGAAGGCGTTATGCTCGTTGTGAAGCTGGTTGACACCATTTGCCACGATACGTAAGGCGTCGATATCCAAACCTGAGTCGGTCTCGTCGAGGATTGAGAGTTCTGGTTCGAGCATAGCCATCTGGAAGATTTCGTTTTTCTTCTTCTCACCGCCCGAGAACCCCACGTTGACGTAGCGGTTCTGAAGTTTCTCAGTGATTTCAACCATCGCCTGCTTTTGCTTCATCATCTTGGTGAAGTCGATCATCGACATTGGCGGAAGTCCTTGATATTCACGTTTTGCGTTGACGGCTGTGCGCATGAAGTTTTGCATCGACACGCCCGGAATCTCCACTGGATACTGGAAACTCAGGAAGATGCCGAGGTTGGCGCGCTCCTCAGGCGGCATCCCGACGATGTTCTGGCCTTTGTACCAGATCTCGCCTTCGGTGATGTCGTAGCCTTCGCGACCGGTCACCGCTGCGGCCCATGTGCTCTTGCCGGTTCCGTTAGGACCCATGATGGCGTGAATCTCGCCTTCGTTCACTCCGAGGTTGAAGCCCTTTAATATTTCCTTGCCTCCGATTGAGACGTGTAAGTTCTTAATATTCAGTAACATATATGATTCAAAAATTTAAAATTCAAAATTTAAAATTAACCAACTGATCCCTCCAACGTGATGCTCAGCAACTTCTGTGCCTCCACTGCGAATTCCATCGGCAGTTTGTTCAAAACATCCTTCGCGTAGCCGTTGACTATCAAGCCGATAGCTTTTTCCGTCGGGATGCCGCGCTGGTTGCAGTAAAACAGCTGATCCTCAGAAATCTTCGAGGTTGTAGCCTCGTGCTCAAGAATGCTGCTGTCGTTGCCGCATTCCACGTAAGGCCAGGTGTGCGCGCCGCATTGGTCGCCAAGCAGCAATGAGTCGCATTGCGAGAAATTACGGCAGTTGGCGGCTTCCGGCACCACTTTCACCAAACCTCTATATCCATTCTGACTATGACCAGCCGAAATTCCCTTGGAAATAATGGTCGAACGGCTGTTTTTGCCGATGTGAATCATCTTTGTGCCGGTGTCGGCCTGCTGGTAGTTGTTTGTGACAGCCACCGAGTAGAATTCAGCGACAGTGTTATCGCCTTTCAAGATGCAGCTTGGGTATTTCCAAGTTATGGCAGAGCCAGTCTCTACCTGTGTCCACGAGATTTTCGCGTTGTCGCCACGGCAGATGCCTCGTTTTGTGACGAAGTTGTAAATACCGCCCTTGCCGTCTTTATCGCCCGGATACCAGTTCTGAACGGTCGAATATTTCACTTCAGCGTCTCTCTCGGAAATAATCTCAACTATAGCCGCATGTAATTGATTTTCATCGCGTTGCGGAGCGGTGCAGCCTTCCATGTAGCTCACATAGGCGCCTTCGTCGGCGACGATCAAAGTTCTTTCGAATTGTCCTGTATTGGCTGCATTTATGCGGAAATATGTCGACAACTCTATCGGGCAGCGCACGCCTTTCGGCACATAGCAGAACGAGCCATCGCTAAAGACAGCTGAGTTCAATGCCGCGAAGAAGTTATCGGTGTAAGGAACGACTTTCCCGAGATATTTTTTCACCAGGTCGGGGTGCTGTTTCACTGCCTCGCTGAACGACATGAAGATGATGCCGTGCTTCGAAAGTGTCTCTTGGAAGGTGGTCTTCACCGAAGTCGAGTCCATCACGGCGTCGACGGCCACTCCCGAGAGCTTTTTCTGCTCGTCGAGCGAGATCCCGAGTTTGTCGAATGTCGCCAAAAGTTCCGGGTCAACCTCGTCGAGACTCTTCTTTTCCTTGCGCTGTTTTGGCGCCGCGTAATATATAATGTCTTGAAAATCAATGGGTGGAATGGTAAGATGCGCCCAAGTAGGCATCTTCAGCGTCAGCCAGTGACGGAATGCCTTGAGGCGGAACTCCAGCAACCATTCAGGCTCCTCTTTCTTCTTCGAAATCAGTCGGATGATGTCCTCATTCAGACCTTTCGGGATGAAATCGGTCTCGATATCGGTCACAAAACCAAACTCGTAGTCCTTATTGGTTACTTCCTCGATTATATTTTCCTTTGGATTTGAATCCATAAAACAAAAATTCTAAAAATATTAATTTGCAAAAATACAAAAAAAATCGTTAACTTTGCATCATTATTTTTTGAGATTTTGAAAATGAAGATTTGGAATAAGATAAAAAACAACAGGTTTTGCTTTGTAATCACTTGCATTATCGGAGCTATCTTATTGGCTATCATGGCGTTATATCTCACCGTGCCGTCTTATGTTTTTGCAGAAATCGAGCCTTTCCATGGCGAATACATCTATAATCCCTATACCGAAATAAATCGTCTTAATTATTATGATTTTCGTTCCGAAAATATTGAAGATCAAGGTTTTGATGTTTATGAATTCGGCTATGCCTTGAGCGGTACGCGTTATCTCTGCTTGGGTTATGAAAAAGAACGAAAAATCGATTATCCTTTCCTGCAAAGCATTCATTATAAGCAGTTTAACATCGATAAATTGAATGAAATCACGCGACTTGTAGCTCCTTCGCATCCGACGAAAGGTTTTAAGAAGGGTGAGCTGACGCATCTTGACCATTATCGCGTGATGGAAGTGTTGAGTCCGGAAGATAACTCGTTGTATTACTGGGACATAGCTCTTTCGAACGGGCATCGTGTAAATATCATAGCGACGGGTAAAAACCACTCGACGGTAACCATTGGCGACAATGATCCGAAGTCGGTGTACGATGCTCTGGAAAGTGGCAATGCGTATGCGGTGGCTTATACTGGAAGTTTGATCGAACTGCCTGAGCTTCAGAGTGTTACGCTAAGAAATGACACCTTGTTTGTATCGGTTTCCGCCAAGGCGAAAGAGATGCGTTTCATTGGTCAGAATGCCATTGTAAAACAACGACTTAACGATGTTTCGGAAGGTTTTTATCATTTTGAGCCCGATGATACTTATATCAGGACAGAGATTGAGTTTGAAAATGGCAACACGTTGTATCTCAATCCGTTAGTCCGTCACGAATATCAATATTTCTTCGACTTGAACAAAGCGAAGGTCATGGTAGGACGCACTTATCTGATGTGGGCGGTGTATATCGTAGTGGTTTTGGCTTTCGCAAGGTTAATTTTTATAAAGAAAAACGACGATGATTCAGGAAAATAAGATCGACAAATATCTCGCTTGGTTATTGATAATCAGCGCATTAGTACGTGGCTTTCTTGCCGCTTTCATCGAATTCGGCAACGATGAGGTTTATTACTGGACCTACGCGATGTATCCCGACTGGAGTCATTTCGACCATCCGGGAATGGTGGGCTGGATAATGCAGATTTTCAGTCTTAACTTATTGTTCCACAGCGAGTTTGCCTTGCGACTGTCGTCGATAATCTTCATGACGCTCGACACCTTTATTATTTATAAGATAGGATGCCTGGTAAAAAATAAGCTGGCGGGATTTTACGCCGCGTTGCTCTACACTGCATCGTTCTATTGTTTTGTGATTACTGGCGTTTTCATCATGCCCGACACCCCGCTGATGCTGTTCACGTTGTTAGCGATATGGTGTTTTGTCAAATGGACGCGCCACGGCACGTCCCTACTGTGGGCAGGGTTATTTACGGGGTTAGCGCTATTATCGAAATATTCGGCCGGTTTCATCTGGGTCGGCGTTGGCATTTACATTCTGCTTTACGACCGTAAACAACTGAAAAACAAATACTTATACCTCTCGATACTAATTTCCGCCGTCTGCATGCTGCCGCTTCTGATTTGGAATATGCAGAACGATTTCATCAGTTTCACCTTCCATGGCGACCGTGTGAGCTTGTTCGGCAAGCTGCAGCCTCTCGACTTTCTGGCCGAGATTGCCGGTGAATTGGGTTACAACAATCCTATCAATTACATATTGATAATCATAGCGTTAGTGGCGTTTTGGAGAGGCCGAAAATACTTGGACGAGACAAGCGGGCGCCTCTTGCTATGTTTTGCGTTGCCGTTCATTGGGTTGTTCTGGTTCTTCTCTCTCACGCGCCCGATCCTGCCTCATTGGTCGGCGCCCGCGTTTACGCTGCTCTTGTTATTCCCGGCTTCGTATTTCGCTGAAAGACAATCAGTTAATAACGGAACAATAAAACTTCCGAAACCGATAATCGCCACTGTCTCATTGCTGGTTTTGGTGCTTATTTTCGGCACTTTAGAGATAAAAACAGGTTTCATCCCGTTGAGATTCGGCGAGCGTGCCAACTCGGTGCAACATTACGGCGAGAGCGACTTCACCACCACCATCTACGGCTGGCGTTCGATTAAGGACGACTTCCAAAAGATTCGTGAAGAGAAGATTGCCGACGGCGAGATGAAGGAGTCGGACGGCATGATCGGTTTGCAGTGGTTCCCGATGGCGAACTTCGATTATTATGTCGCTAATCCGCTGGGTGTCAATATGTTAGGAATAAGAGGCATTGATAAGATACATAAATATTATTGGATCAACGAGTATCGCGGAGGTCTCCAGAAAGGCAGCGACTACTGGTTCTTGGACGAGAGTTCCGATTATTACGCCCCTGAGCGTTATCTTGAAGATAAATTCGATGAGATTGTACCTTGCGACACAATCGTCGTCGACCGTTGCGGAACGCCGGCCAAATACGTCTTCGTTTACATGTGCAAGGGTCTGAAATAAGCCTGAATTGTAAACAAATTTTTACATTTCTTTCATAAAAACGAAATTTGTGTTAAAAATGCACGAAAACTGCATTTTTTTAGCTTTTTTCTTGGCAAAAATTTTTTGATATCGATATTTTTGCGTAAACAATATGAAGTTTT
>LUZN01000060.1 GCA_001603665.1 Bacteroidales bacterium Bact_22 | reverse complement strand
GCGGGATACATCAGCGTCGAGAAAGGCTTCAAGGGGAAGGTGCCTTGCACGACATGCAAAATCACGCCAGCAGGACTCGCAGCTTTCGAAAACTACGTCAGCTCTCTTAAAGAGTACCTCATTTAAAACTTAATACATATAATTTTCAGGGGACAAAGCGATTTTGTCCCTTTTTTTTTGTTAGCTTTTATCAATTACCAGTTCCGCGATTCTTATCATCATTTATAATGGTTTTTGACTTTGAAAGTCATCATTTTAGGGGATAATCACCTATATATAAAATCTATATCTTTGCAGTCAAAATAAAAATGTAAAAATGGAACATCATCACCACCATCATCATAGCGCACCGGCGCAGTCGCTAAGCGGCATATTCATCCTTTCGATAATCCTCAACGGACTTTTCGTCCTTATCGAGGCCGGCGTGGGCCTTTGGCAGGATTCCCTCTCGCTCCTCAGCGATGCGGGACATAATCTCAGCGACGTGTTCAGTCTGGTTTTGGTGCTCGTCGCCTTCCGTCTGGCAAAAGTCAAGAGTAACGAGCATTACACCTACGGCTATCGTAAGTCGACAGTCCTCATCTCGCTGCTTAATGCNNGGTGCCATCGTCATAGAGAGCATCCACAAATTCAGCGAGCCCTCCGATGTGAACGGCATCGCGGTATCGTGGACAGCTGGCGTCGGCATCCTCATCAACGGAGCGACGGCTTTGCTGCTCATGCGCGGACAGAAAAACGACCTCAACGTGCGCGGCGCATTCCTTCACATGGCAGCCGACACTTTAGTTTCGGTCGGAGTGGTCATCAGCGGCATCGTCATCGCCTACACAGGCTGGACCATCATCGACCCTATTGTGTCGCTCATCATTGCAGGCGTCATCCTCATCTCAACATGGGAGCTGCTGTCGGATAGTTTAAGACTTGCTGTCGACGGCATACCTGAAGGTGTCGATTTGAAGGAAATCGAGCAGATTCTCACATCCGAAGAGCATGTTAAAGACGTGCATCACATCCACGTTTGGGCTATCAGCACTACCGAGACGGCGCTCACAGCGCATGTCGTNNTGGCACCACATTTCGGAGCATCTCAAGCACGAACTTGAAGAACACGGCATCACCCATGCCACGCTTGAGCCAGAGACGGAAGAAAGTCACTGTCACAACAGAGAATGTTGAATTAATTTCAAATTTTTTCACATTTTTTTAAAATATATCGTGCACGATATAAAAATAATTTGTAATTTTGTGTCGTGAACGATATAAATTTAATATGGCATACGACCAACTTATATTGGAAAACCAGCTTTGCTTCCGACTTTACACGGCATCGCGCCTTCTCACACAGGCCTACCACCCGCTGCTTTCGGAACATGGCTTGACCTATCCGCAGTATCTGGTGTTGCTGGTCCTTTGGGAGAAGGACGCACAACCGGTTAACGACATCGCCAAGCGGCTCTATCTCGAGACCAACACGGTGACACCACTGCTTCAACGCATGGAAAAGCAAGGCATCATCACTCGCGAGAAGAGCACCAACGATGCCCGCCAGATGATTGTAAAGCTGACCAAGAAGGGTAAAAATCTTCAGGAATCATTGACTGAAGTTCCTGATACCTTAGGCAATGCCATCATCTGCGAGAGCGTCACGAAGG
>LUZN01000082.1 GCA_001603665.1 Bacteroidales bacterium Bact_22 | reverse complement strand
GATTTCTATTTTTGAAAAGAAAGTGTCTAATTTTGACCATATGATTGATATCTTGAAGACTAATGAAAATAGCAAATCATTTGATCACTTACATTACAAAAAACAAGCAGATTTTTCTAAAAATTCTGGATTTGAATTCTTAGTGTTTCAAGATGATACTAGTGAATCGATAACAGAGAAATTAAGAGTAGGATGTAAAGGATTGGACGAAGTTTCATGTGTAAAAGCTGGGCTACAAGCGTATGAGAAAGGGAAAGGAATACCTAAACAAAGCGCAGAAGATGTTAAAGCTCGTCCTTATGATTATTCCTATAAGTTTAATGAGGATACATATAAATATCTTGATGGTAGTAATGTGTTAAGGTATGCTGTTAATTGGACAGGACAATGGTTGTGGTATGGTAATCACCTTGCTGCACCAAGAACAATTAACCTTTTTACTGATGAAAAAATAATTGTTCGTGAAATAACGAGTGAGTTTCCTCATTGTCTTAATGCTGTTTATACAAGTGATACATACTTATATAATCGAAGCAATATAGCAGTGGTGAAGAGAGAAGGCGAACGTGTGTCCTTGAAATATATCCTTGTACTTCTAAATAGTACATTGTTATCATTTTATTTTAAAAAGAACACAGCTAAATCAGAAAGAAAGTTATTCCCTAAAATAATCTTAAATGATTTGAGATTATTTCCAATCAAACTTATTTCAGAAGAAGAGCAACAACCATTCATGGATTTAGCTGACAAGATGCTTTCTTTGAACTCCGAATTGCAGCAGAAGCGCAGTCGTTTTCTTCGCCGTTTGCAGGATAATTTCGAGGGCGTGAAGATAACCGGCGCTTTGGAGTCGTTCGACGCGATGGAGTTTGCGGAGTTTCTGAAAGAGCTGAAGAAGCAGAAAATCACCCTCACATTGAGCCAGCAGGACGAATGGGAAGAATACTTTAATCAGTATAAAACCGATTGCAACAATCTCTCAGCAGAAATCGCTGCCACAGATAATGCAATAGATTTCAAGGTTTATAAACTTTATGGATTGACATACGATGAGGTGTTGGTGGTGGATAAGGACACGAAGATAACGAGGGAAGAGTATGAGAAATAATAAAAAAAACATGTAAAGATTATGAATAGTATTTTAACAACACATTTGCAACGTTTGCATGATGCTAGCAATCAAGGAAAACTGGTTGTATTTATTGGTGCAGGTGTATCCGCAAATTCTGGTGTTCCGACATGGAACGATCTAATTAATGCTTTGAAAAAAGATTTACCACAAAGTATAAACAATGAAACCGATGATTTGAAGGTTGCACAAATATTTAAAGACACACGAGATTCTAAAGAGTATTTCGAAACAATTCGCAGTGTTTTGAAAGATGGCAAGGTTTCTTATAATCCAATTCATTCTGCCATTTTACAACTAAATCCATCGCAAATCATCACTACTAATTATGATAATCTAATAGAACAGGCTATCCAAGCAAATTACAAACAGTATGATATTATTCGACAAGATTCAGATTTGCCATATTATAGATATCCTAATAAAGTCATAAAAATGCATGGTGATTTTAGTATTGGAAATATTGTCCTATCAGAGGATGATTATTATAACTATACCCGAAAATTTCCATTAATAAGATCGTTTGTGTCATCTTTGTTTACAACCAATGTAGTCCTATTTGTAGGATTTTCCTTTGATGATTTGAATCTGAAGATAATATTAAATGAGATTAAAACCATATTAGATAAAAACATGCAACGTGTATATTTGTTGACAGATGATAATGTTGACAAAGAGATGCATGAGTATTATGAAAATAAAGGTATAAACGTCGTTAGTATAACTAATCCTGACAACTATATAATTGATTATGGAATTGAGATTAATCAGATAGAAGTCGACAAATTTAGACAAGTGAAAGGTGCTAATTTATACAAACAGTTACAAATAATAAAATCATTTGATAAAGATTACAAAGAAGATTTACTAAAAGTATTATATAAGAGGCTAAGAAAATCAGAAACAGAATTGAATGTTTTGGGTGATGGCCTTCAGTATTTTTTCCCAAAACAATCCATAAAGTATTGGAATTACTATTCATATGGTATACAAATCGAGTCATCATATTTCGTTGAATTAGAAAAGAAACTGAAAACATATTCTGGAAAACGACAATTCGTTTCATTATTTCCTAAAAGAGAGAGAGATTTTTTACTGCAAGAAGCATATGTAAATCAGATTCAAAGAATTGATAGCTTTGATGTTATTACAACAAACAACGTTGGAAAAATACAAAGATCTTTTGATGACAAATTAATAGTAGATTCGTTCTACGAATTAAATTTTGTGAAATTATACGAAGATATGAAACTATTAAGGAC
>LUZN01000059.1 GCA_001603665.1 Bacteroidales bacterium Bact_22 | reverse complement strand
TATAAATCAAAGATTCATAATTTGTTTATGCAAAACAAAATACGTTTCAAAAATATAAAAAATTTGAACTCAAAAATACAATTTTACAAAAAAAATTTACGATTTCTTCCCTACTCTTTCGACTTTCTTTACGAGGTCGATCTTCTTTATCTTTTCGATAAGATTTTCAAGGGTTTTGAGGTTGTTGACATACACCGAGACGTTGGCGACAACCATTCCGCCTTCAATCTTCATCTCCATGGCCTGCATGTCGAGTTTCTCTTGGTTTGTGATAGTGTCGAAGAGCTTCGCTCCGAAGCCCATCTTATTGACCGCCAACACTTTAATTGTGGCTAAAAATGCAAAATCGTCGCCAAACTGCCATCTTGCCTTGACGATGCTCTCGCCATGACGCGACATCAGTTTTTGTGCTTCCGGACAGTCGGGATGATGGATCTGTACCGGCTCTCCAGGCAGACTGATAGCCACCACGTCGTCGCCAGGGATAGGGTTACAGCAGGTCGAGATGACATAGCCCGCCACATCGACGTCGCTGGTCTTTACGCCGTTTTTCTTCGATGGGTTGACAAATCCGAGAGTGAGATATTTCAAGAGATAATCCGACCAGCTGGCATCGTTTTTCTTCAGTATACTCTCGACATCCTGTTGACTCACCTTATTCATCGCAACGTAGTAATAAAGGTCGTTGCGCGTGGCAAGATTGAGCTTCTCGGCGAGGGTGTTACGGTTTTGTTTGCTGAAGTCGATACGCGCATTTTCAAAAATCTCGCGAAGCATCGCTTTGCCTTTCTCCTTAAAGACTTTACGGAAGTCTTTGATGCCGTTTTTCAGTCGGCTCTTGGCGCTCGAGGTAGCGAGGTAGTCGAACCATTTCTCCTGTGGTTCCTGGTATTCCGACGTTATCACCTCAACCTGGTCGCCCATCTTCAGCTCGGTATGTATCGGCGACAGTTTTTTATTGATATTGGCACCCACGCAGTGGTTTCCGAGGTCGCTATGGATGTTATACGCGAAGTCGAGCACCGTGGAGCCTTTCGGCAGCGTGATTTTATCGCCATTCGGCGTAAACACGAATATCTCGTCGTTAAAAAGGTCGAGTTTGAAGCTGTCAATGAACTCTATAGCCGAAGCCTGGTTGTCGTCGGCTTGCTGCACGAGGTCGCGCACCACCTTCATCCAGAGGTCGAGTCCCGATTCGGCAGTGGAGTTCTTGTCGCGGTATTTCCAGTAAGCCGCGAATCCGTTCTCCGCTATCTCGTCCATGCGCTCGGTGCGTATCTGTGTCTCGACCCAGTTGCCCTTCTTGTTCATGAAGACAGCGTGTATCGACGAGTAGCCGTTGGTCTTCGGGAACGACACCCAGTCGCGCATCTTTTTGTTGTCGGGATAGTAATATTTGGTAAATACTGCGAACGTCTCCCAGCATTTCACCTTCTCGTCCTCGACATTCGGGCAGTCGATGATGATTCGTGCCACATAGGCGTCGTACACCTCTTCAAGCGACATTCCGAACTTCACCATGCGTTCCCACACCGAGCTCACGTTACGTTCGATGGCCATTGTGCGCACCTTGATGCCCATGGTGTCGAGCTCGGCCTTCACAGGAGCCAAAAACTCCTCTAACTCATTGATTTTCTTTTCTCTAACTTCGCAAAGCTGTTTCTGCACCGAGTCGAAGACCTGCGGGTTGATGTATTTCAGACAGAGGTCGTCGAGCTCGATTTTCACTTTGTAAAGTCCGAGACGATAGGCTATCGGGGCATATATCTGGGTTGTCTCTGACGCTATCTTGAGCTGTTTATGATGCGGCATCGAACTCAGCGTGCGCATGTTATGCAGACGGTCGGCGAGTTTCACGAGGATGACACGGATGTCGTACGACATGCTCATGATCACCTTGCGGAATGTCTCAGCCTGCAGGCTCTTGGCGCCTTCTTTGAAGTCTTCGTTGGTAAGTTTTGTCACGCCGTCGACTATCTGTGCTGCCTTGTCGCCGAAGTGTTCTCTGATGTAATCTAAGGTGTAGTCGGTGTCTTCCACCACATCGTGAAGCAGTGCCGCGATTATCGAGGTGCGGCCCATTCCCATCTCGCCTGCTATGATGGTGGCGACGGCGAGGGGGTGATACATATACGGCTCGCCCGAGCGGCGGCGTGCGTCCTTATGAGCATTGGCAGCGAGCAGGAAGGCCTCTGTCACGAGAGCCACGTCCTGCTCGTTTTTCCTTGATTTCCAACGCTGTAGGAGCTCGTTGAACTGTCGTTCGAGTTCAACCTTTTCTTCCTGCGAATATGTATCAGGTAGTGTCATTTAAAAATCTCCGTTGATCACCGCCATCGTATGGATGAGGTCGAGGAGCTTGTTGGAATAGCCGATTTCGTTGTCGTACCATGCCACGAGCTTCACGAATGTGTCTGTCAGCGGGATACCTGCCTTGGCATCGAAGATTGAAGTGCGGGTGTCGCCGAGGAAATCGCTCGAAACGACAGCGTCTTCGGTGTATCCGAGGATGCCTTTGAGTTCGTTTTCAGAAGCTCTCTTGATCTCTGCGCAGATCTCATCGTAAGTAGCCGGTTTAACGAGGTTACAGGTGAGGTCGACCACTGACACGTCCAAAGTAGGAACGCGCATCGACATACCTGTCAGCTTGCCTTTGAGCTCAGGGATAACTTTACCCACAGCCTTTGCTGCACCTGTCGTCGAAGGGATGATGTTGCCTGCTGCAGCACGACCGCCACGCCAGTCTTTCAATGAGTGACCGTCGATAGGCTTCTGTGATGCTGTCGTGGAGTGAACTGTGGTCATCAAACCGCTGGCGATGCCCCATTTGTCGTGGATGACCTTTGCGAGAGGTGCTAAGCAGTTGGTGGTGCATGATGCGTTTGAAACCACTCTGGTGCCCTTCACGTAGGTCTTGTCGTTGACGCCGCACACATACATCGGGGTGTCGTCTTTCGAAGGACCGGCAAGGATGACATATTTCGCGCCACTGTCGAGGTGTGGCTGGACTGCCTCCTGTGTTAAGAATTTTCCTGTGGAATCGATGACGTAATCCGCGCCATATTCGCCCCATTTCAGGCCAACTGGGTCACGGCTAACACTCACCGGGATTTCTTTTCCGTTGATAATCAGTGTGCTCTTCTCCAGATTGTACTCGATAGTTCCGTCGAACTGACCGTGCATTGTGTCGTACCGAAGCATATATGCTTGATAGTCAACAGGACACGTTCCATTCATGTAAACAATTTCGATGTCGTCACGTTTCTGGGCGGCACGCAGCACCAAACGACCGATTCGTCCGAGGCCGTTGATACCAATTCTAATTTTCTTAGCCATGATGATATTTTTTTGTTAACAAAAATTGACGTCTTAAATGTTTTGCAAAGTTAGGCACTATTTTTAATAAAAACAAATAATTTCAAGAATTTTTAAAAAAATAAATTTTAAATGGAATATCAATATTTTTCGTATCTTTGCAAGATTAATTCTTTTTAGATGGATAAGATTAGAAACTTCTGTATTATCGCCCATATCGATCACGGGAAAAGCACTTTGGCAGACAGGTTGATTGAGCTTACTAACACCTTGACTAAGAAGGAGTTAGTGGATCAGGTTTTGGATGATATGGACCTGGAGCGCGAGCGTGGCATCACCATCAAGAGCCATGCCATCCAGATGAAATATGAGCACGAAGGAGAGGTTTATACCTTGAATCTTATCGACACTCCCGGTCACGTCGACTTTTCGTATGAAGTGTCGCGTTCGATAGCCGCTTGCGAAGGCGCTTTGCTGGTTGTCGACGCATCGCAAGGCATTCAGGCTCAGACGATTAGCAATCTTTACATGGCCATCGACCATGACTTGGAAGTGATTCCGGTTTTGAATAAAATCGACATGGAAAGCGCTCAGCCGGAGAAGGTTGAAGATCAGATTGTCGACCTCATCGGCTGCGACCGTGAAGATATTTTACGTTGCTCAGCACGCACTGGTGAAGGCGTCCCTGAGATTTTGGAAGCCATTGTCAAGCGTATCCCTGCCCCGAAAGGCGACCCTGACGCACCGCTGCAAGCCCTGATTTTCGACTCCGTTTTTAATTCTTTCAGAGGTATCATTGCTTATTTCAGGATTGTGAACGGCACCATCAAGACCGGCGAAAACGTCAAGTTTTTCAATACAGGAATGGAATACGACGCCGACGAGATCGGTGTTCTGCAGATGAAGCAGGTGCCGCAGAAGGAGCTGTCGGCCGGCAACGTGGGATATATCATTTCGGGCATTAAATCTTCGAAAGAGGTGAAGGTCGGCGATACGATTACGTCGGTTGATAACCCTTGCGACAAGCCGATTGCGGGTTTTGAGAACGTGAAGCCGATGGTTTTCGCGGGCGTCTACCCTGTAGATGCTGATGATTACGAGGAACTTAGGAGCTCATTAGAGAAACTGCAGCTGAACGACGCCTCCTTGGTTTGGGAACCCGAGTCGTCGGCTGCTTTGGGCTTCGGATTCCGCTGCGGATTCTTGGGATTGCTCCACATGGAGATCATCCAGGAACGCCTCGACCGCGAGTTCAACATGGACGTCATCACCACGGTGCCTAACGTCTCGTTTAAGGCATATCTGACAGATGGCAGCGTCGTCGACGTGCACAACCCGAGCGGAATGCCTGAATCTACCAGACTTGACCACATCGACGAGCCGTATATCTTGGCACAAATCATCTCGCAAAACGAATACGTCGGCTCGATTATGACGCTGTGCATCGAACGACGTGGTATCTTGAAGAACCAAGTGTATCTGACCACCGACCGCGTGGAGCTCACTTTCGAGATGCCTTTGAGCGAGATTGTGTTCGACTTTTACGACAAACTGAAGTCAATATCAAGGGGTTACGCCTCTTTCGACTATCATATCAACGGCTACAAGCCATCGAAGCTGGTGAAATTGGACATCATGCTCAACGGCGACACTGTCGATGCCTTGTCGACCCTCATCTACACCGACCACGCTTATGCCTTCGGGCGCCGTATGTGCGAGAAATTGAAAGACCTTATACCTCGTCAGCAGTTCGATGTCGCAATTCAGGCGGCCATTGGAGCGAAGATCATTGCCCGTGAGACTGTCCGTCAGGTTAGAAAAGATGTTACTGCAAAGTGTTACGGCGGCGATATCTCGCGTAAGCGTAAGCTTCTTGAAAAACAGAAGGAAGGAAAGAAACGCATGCGCCAGATTGGTAACGTGGAGGTGCCACAGTCGGCGTTCCTTGCAGTGCTGAAACTGGATTAGCTGTTGGCTATTGGCTGTTGGCCATTGTCTTTAAATCTTTCGGATATACGAGATACTGGATTCTTTCGGCCAAAACCGAATCACTCTCATTATCAACGAGCTGCATCTCGATGTAAATTTCATTTTTATTAAATTCCTTAACAATATCATTTACATCTAGAGGTAAGTGAATGCAGCCGTTTTCAGGAATTTGGATTATTTCCGAATGAGATTTCAATAGATTTTTTTCAAAATCGAGGATATTTAATGTCAGAGTGGCGTTGATTTCACGATACAGATCGCTCACAGCGTAAACCGTGAAGTTGCCGTCGATGGTTGGGAGTACACCTATTAATATTGGAGCGTAGAGCTCGCTGAGTTTCTCGTGAAGAATCTTTTTATTTCCAGCATAATCAATTGACGACCAAGATATTACAGGCCATGCATCGTTCAGTTGCCAGTAAAGGGTTCCCATACAGTAAGGTTTCGCGGCGCGCTGAGCTTCGATGGCGAGACCGATGCCGTAAGCTTGAGATAATTGGGAATAATAGACGTAATCGTCATGATTATGGCGCGCCGCGTCATTACAGACGTATTTTTTTATATGTTTTTCGATTAATTCCTCGCCTCGCGGGTGTTTCTGATGTTTCGTTTCGATGTTCGGATACGCCTGATAGCCGAATTCGCTGTTGAAACGACCGACTTTCTCGAGGTATGCCTCGTATGGCTGTTCGCCCCACCAGACACCCCAGTAGTGCACATCGCCTTCGGTCAGACTCTCGGGTTTTCCCCAGCCGTTTTTCGGTGAGCTCGGCCAATAAGAACGCGTACCGTCATAAGTATCAACTACTTGCGAGAAGATATCTCCAAACAGAGTATCCATACCACGTTTCATCTCGAAGTAGTCATCGTCGCTCCAGCCCATCGATTTCTGCCAGCCCCAGTTGACGTAACCCTCGCTCACCTCGTTGTTGCCGCACCACAGTGCCAGCGACGGATGATTTTGATAATGAACGACTTGCTGAATCGCCTCTTCTTTTACATTATTTAAAAACTCACCGGAATATGGATAAGTCGTGCCTGCAAATATGAAATCCTGCCACACCATAATGCCGAGGCTATCGCAGATGTCGAAGAAATAATCGGGAGGATAGATGCCGCCGCCCCAAACGCGGAGCATGTTGAAATGAGCTGGCACACATTCGGCCAACAACTTGATTGTCTTTTCCCTAGACATCCACGTCTCTATCATTTCCTCAGGAACATAATTCGCACCTTTGATGTAGACTTTCTTGCCATTCACCTTAAAATACATCGCACATCCGATGCTGTCGGGTTCTTCGACGAGTTCAATTTTTCGAATTCCCGTCTTAACTTTTTGAGTATCGACGAGTTTGTCGTTTTTATAAATTCTTACTTCGAACTCTGTCATCGTCTGCTCGCCCATCTCGTTTGGCCACCAAAGCTCGGCATTTCCAAGCGTAAATGGGATGCTAATAAGACCTTTAAATTTGTCAGAAACGGACTTTTCGGCAAGTTTTTCTCCATTACCAAAAATATCAAATCTTAGTACCCCATCAAAATCGTTGGTAAGCACAACATTTGCTATCATTTCCGCAGATTCATCAGTGACATTTTTGGTCAAAAATGCTATATTTTCGATTTTGAAATCATTCCAACCTAAAAGTTCGACATTTTTCCAGATTCCGATGTTAAGATAACGCGGTGCCCAATCCCATCCGTTTTGGTAGGCCGCTTTGCGCATCACAGCATATTTTTCAGGAAACTTTAAAGGATAAGTATTTATTAAGCTATCTCGTTGAGCATCAAATGGATAAAATCGCACATTCAATTCGTTATCACGTTTCTTAAGAAGACTTTTTACCTCTTTTTCATAACGGATAAACTGGTTGTCAGAGTGAAGAATCTTTTCGCCATTGAGCCAGACGTCGGAGTAAGTATCTAAGCCATTGAAAATCAATTCGATATTATCTTTTTGGAAGACATCATTTTCGACATCAAAATTCAGAGAATAATCCCATTGATGCTGAGGAATCCATTGCAGTTGTTGTTCTTCATCGCCTTCGCCATAAGGATGCGGAATAAGGCCGGCTGCATATAAATCGGCATGCGCTTCAGAAGGGATTTCCACTTGTAAATCAATGGAAAGCGTATCAGTCTTCAGGTTCCAACCATGATTTAGTGACTGCAAAACCCTGTTATTGTCCGTGCAAGCTAACAAGACAAAAGGGAGTATCAGGAAGAATAATATTTTACGCTTCACTCGAAATGACGTCTTTGAATTCTTTGACTCTATTTACGGTCGAGATGATGTATCGCATTTCGGCGCCGGTGCTGTCAAAGCCATCGGGGTACAAATCTTGGTGACAGTCGGGAGCATATGAAGTCAGTGAGGCATGGCAATGTTTCACGCCTGTTGCTGAAAGGATTTGCATCACATTTTTCTCATTGATGCCGCCGCCAGCCATGATGTTGATGCTGTCGCCGAAAAATTCCTGCATCTTGCGAATATTTTCGATTCCTTCGTAAGCAGTTGGTTTGCCGCCAGATGTAAGAACCCTGTCGAATCCGAGTCGGACCAATGTCTCCATCGCGATGAACGGATCTTTGCATGCATCGATAGCCCGATGGAAAGTGAATTTCAACCCATCGCCTACCGCCATCATCTTTTTGACCGCAGGCACATCGACATCACCTTCGTTATTCAGCACTCCAATAACAACACCTTCGTAGCCCAGATCTTTGACCCTTTTTATGTCATCGCACATGATGCTTATTTCATTGTCGCTGTAAATATAATTTCCCGGACGGCAACGAATCAGCACTCTCACAGGCAGATGGCGTGCTGCATTCTGACAATTAAACAATGTACCATGCGACGGCGTAATGCCCCCGACCACCAGCGCCTCGCAAAGCTCGGCGCAGTCAGCACAGCCAACAACTCCGTTAATCATTGACTGATAGCCGTTTGCACAAAGTTCAAATTTGACCATGACATAATTTTTCGCAAAGATATGAAAAGTTTTGTAATTTTGCAAGCTATTTTTAATAAAAATATGATTTATCCTTCGGATTTTGAAAATAAGATAGGCTTCAACCACGTCAGAGAGCGTCTTAACGAACTGTGTATCAGCGAGATGGGCAAGGAATTCGTTGGCAAGATGTGTTTTTGTACTGATGTCGACGAGATTAGCACTTACCTGCGCCTGATTCAGGATTTCGAGACTCTGATGCAGGACGGAGTGCCTTTCCCGGTACGCGATTACAACGATTTGCGTGAGGAATTCAAGCACCTCGCCATCGACGGCACCGTGATCAGTCTGGAAAGCATGTTTGCGCTGAAACCTACCCTCTCGGCCCTGTCGTACATTTTCAAATTTTTCAAATCCGAAGCTTCGGAGAAAGTACAGTATCTGAAAGCTTTAGCCGAAGGTATTTATATTGATAATCAGATATTTACAGAGATAAACCGCCTTGTCGACGACAAGGGCGAGATGCCCGACAACGCGTCGCCAGAACTTGCTGAGATTCGTAGAGATATCAGGCGGAAGCAGAGCTCCATCGACCACAGGATGCATAAGATCCTCGTCGAAGCGAAAAACTCAGGCTGGACCGACAGCACAGCCGAGATGACCATCCGCGACGGACGCCCTGTAATTCCTGTAAGAGCCGCCGATAAACGCGAACTGCGAGGATTTATTCATGATGAATCGGCAACGGGACAGACGGTTTACATCGAACCTGCAGAAATCTTCGAGACTAACAACGAAATCAAGGAGTTGGAGTATGCTGAGAGACGTGAGATAAACAAGATTTTGCTTGCTTTTACAAAGATTTTAAGACCAGAGATCCCGAACCTGGTGATGGCATGGCGACTCCTCGGATTGCTCGATTTCATCAGGGCTAAGGCGATGTTGGCTCACGAATACAACTGCGTGATTCCGGAGGTCATCGACGAGCCGATGTTCGACTGGATCGAGGCACGTCACCCGCTGCTGGAGCAGAAGTTGAAGTCGCAGGGAAAACAGATAACGCCTCTTGATTTAAAGTTAGGTGAAAATAACCGAATTTTGGTTATTTCGGGGCCGAACGCCGGCGGCAAGTCAGTGTGTCTCAAGACGATAGGCTTGATTCAGTATATGTTGCAATGCGGGCTGGCGATTCCGGTCAAGATTGACTCGAAATGCGGCGTGTTTCACGATATGTTCATCGACATTGGTGATGAGCAGTCGCTGGAGAACGACCTCAGCACCTACAGTTCGCACCTTATTAATATGAAGGAACTTATGGAGCACGGCAATGAGCGCACTTTGTTCCTCATCGATGAGTTCGGCACTGGAACGGAGCCGCAACTCGGCGGCGCTATCGCCGAGGCTATCTTGTTGAGGATGAACGAGAAAAAGTCGTTTGGAGTCGTTACAACGCACTATGCCAACCTCAAGCTGCTTGCCGATAACCATCCCGGCATCGTCAACGGAGCAATGTTGTTCGACACCCGCTATCTGCAGCCGCTCTACGTGATGATGATCGGCAAGCCGGGCTCGTCGTTCGCCTTCGAGATAGCGGAAAAGATTGGTTTCCCTCACGAGATTCTCGATAGCGCCGCCGAGATTTCCGGCCGCGAACATCTCGACTTCGACCAACAGTTGCAGCAACTTGAGATAGAGAAAAAAGAGGTTCGCAAGAAGGAATACGAGCTGAAAGTGGCCGACAAACTTCTTGATGAAGTAGTTACAAAATACAAAACGCAACTCGCTGATATTGAAAAGAATAGAAACAAACTTCTAAAAGAGGCTAACAAAGAGGCGCAGGAAATCATCGACAGAGCCAACGCCAAGATTGAGAAGACGATTCGTGAGATTAAAGAGGCGCAGGCCGAGAAGGTTCGTACCAAAGAGCTTCGCGAGGAGCTCAAAGAGATGAAAAACAACCTCGCCGACGAGGAGAAAAATCTCTCGAAACAGCTGAAAGCCGAGGAAAAAGAGGGAGCTCCGAGCGAAGATCTCAAAGTCGGCGACATGGTGTGCATCAACGAGTTGGAAGTCGTGGGCGAGCTTTTAGCCATCTCCGACACCGACGTCACGATTCAGTTTGGCGACGTGAGACTGCGCACAACAGCCGACAAGCTCAGGAAAATCAGTCGTTCGCAAGCACGAAAGGCGCAACAGAACCCATCGTATCTGCGTAAAAGCATCATGAACGACATCAACGAGAAGGCGCAGCACTTTAACCTCACCTTAGACGTTCGCGGTCAGCGAGGTGAAGAAGCCGTTGACAACGTAGCGAAATACATTGATGAAGCCAATTTCTTGAGTATCAAAGAAGTAAGTATCCTTCACGGCAAAGGCAACGGCATCCTGCGTAAGCTCATCAGAGAATATCTGAGCAAGCAGTCGTGCATACAAAATTTCAGCGACGCCAGTCTTGAGACCGGCGGCGCTGGAATTACAAGAATTACATTGAAATAAATTATTTAATCACAACACGCTTTGTTAGCCTATCGATGCCGTTATCGGCCGAGATAAAATACACTCCTGCCGGCAACGAAGTCAAATCAAGGGTGCCATCACAGAACGAATTCACGGACAACACCCTGATCCCCAATATATTATAAATAGCAACAGAGTAATTGCTTTCCAAGCCTGTCGTAATATCCACCATCCCTTCGGAAGGGTTAGGCATTACTGACAAATTAAATATATCGTGCACGATATAATTTTCATTTACGGCTTCGTGGTCGAAATTTATGTAAAGATCGTCGACTGCCATATATTTGTAGCTGGTAGTGGTATTCCCCTGCCCGCTTGCTTCAAACCGGATGCGCACTTGAACATAATCCTCACCTATATAATTGTTGAGTGAGAAAGCATAATCATGCCATTGGTTATGCGAATCCCAGATCCAATCGATCAGGTGCCAGTTTTTCCTATCGGTAGTAACCTCAATGTAAACGCCTGCGTTGAATGGCGACCATATCGAAGGAATATATCTATTCATTTTAAATCCGAAAGAAACGTCTTCTGTTGTTTCAGGAATAGAAAACCAAGGAGTTTCAATTATTTGCAAAATATTATCGTATGTATACGTTTTAGCAGCAAGGCATTTTCTTTGTTTAAACTGTCCGAAATACCAATTCTGGTTATAAAGATGCAGATTGCCTGCAGTTTCATCTTCAAAGTCATAAAATGCGGGAATTTGCAGCGGATCAGTCGAGAAAATCGAGTCGATATTTGATTCAGGGCCAGCCCAACTATCAGTATGCACTGGTTTTATGTAATAATAATGCCATTGACCGTCTTGAGCAAACATCTCATCGACAAACGAAGTCTCAGGTGTATAGCCGATCATCTCATCATCTTTATAAACCAGATAATAACTTGTATTTGACGACTCGCTCCAGCTAAGATAAGGCATCTCGTCCCTGACCGTCACGCTGAAATCCTGTGGAGGCAGCCAGCCGTCGGCAAGCTCAGCAGTGGCAGCCAACACCGCACGTACGAAGCCATTCGAAAGGGCAAAACAGTTCACGCCAGTGCCAATAGTATCGTTAGGTGTATGATAATAAATGTTTTCAGCATGATACTCTATATCGCCGATATAAAGTGCGGGATATTCGTGGATATTGAAGCTCATGTGGTCGCCTCCGTATGAGTCTTTTTTCGTAAAACGATAGGTCGGCATCTCCGGAAGATAAGTATTTGCCACCGTCTGATAAAAATCGAATAACCTTTCGGAAATATAAGAATATCCTGAATACATCGTTACCGGGCCATATTCCGGACCAGGCCAGAATCCGATCATATCCATGTCGAAAACGCCGAGAATGTTCATTTCTTCGCGGGCGCATTTCTGCACGAAAGGATAGCTGCCCACCATCCAGCGCTCTTCGCCGTTGAACGGGATGTAAAGGATGGTGCGTTTAAACTGATGCTGGCTCAAAATCCTTGCGCATTCAAGCACTCCGGCAGTTCCAGAGGCGTTGTCGTCGGCGCCAGGACCGTCGGGATGGTCGTAATGCGACGCCACGATGATATATTCGTCAGGAAATTCAGTACCTGGCTGGATTGCGATGACATTGCCGGCCTCGAGGGTGTCGGTCTCCCCTATGTGACCCGTATGATGATGGATGTAAGTCTCGAGTCCCAGCTCTTCGAACCTGTCGATGAGGAAATTCTGCACAGTGAGGGCTGCTGGTGAGGCGCAGTCGCGGATAAACTGCTGCATCCAGTAGATGTCGTTGTAAAGGTTCACCGTGTCGACCTGATTTATCATCTCGACAATGTTGGGATTTTGTCCGTACACATCGGGATATGTCTGGTTACGGTTGCCTTTGTGATCAATAAACTGAGCGTTTAAGATATTGATAATAAATAGAATAATAGCGATTAAAAGTAAATACTTCTTCATTTTCACAGGATTTAACTCTGCAAAAATAAAGAAGTATTTTTAACTGACCAAAGGGTTTTAGGAAAAAGTTTTAGGAAAAATACTAAAATGTTTCGACGGTCCAGCCTTCAGGAATTCTACTTTCACCGAATTCTTGAGGCAATGATGCAGGGCAGTAGAAAACTCCATTGGTTCCAACCTCTGCGAACCAGCCATTTGTTGCATAACTCCATTCGGTAAAATGCACTTTTACACTTGTTATATTCGCACATCTGCTAAACATACCAGCATAACAAAAGTCAGGCAAAACAGATGCCGGCAACTCTGGTGCAGATGTCAAATTCCAGCACCAGTCAAACATGCAAAAATAGCAATCAACTGCCAATGTTGTTGCTGGAAGTGCAGGTGCATCTGTGAGATGTGTACAACCTTGAAACATCCTGCAATAACAGGCTTCCGCCAAGACTGTAGCAGGCAATTCAGGTGCAGATGTAAGATTGCCACACCATGTAAACATCTCTTCATAGCAATATTCCGCCAAGGTAGTTGCCGGCAGTTCCGGCGCATAGGTTAGGCTTGGGCAACTCTCAAACATCAACGCATAGCATCCTGCCGCCAATGTTGTCGCTGGCAATGCAGGCGGCGTGGTAAGCGCAACACATCCGAAAAACATTCCACTATAACATGATTCAGCCATTGTAGTAGCAGGCAAATCAGGGGCTTTCACAAGATTATTACAATAATAAAACATGGATGAATAACAACCGTATGCCAATGTTGTTGCAGGCAGTTTTGGCGCAGTAGTAAGACCACTGCAGTAAGCAAACATCGATATATAACAGCATTCACTTAATGTTTTGGCTGGCAGTTTCGGGGCATCTGCAAGATTTTTACATGACACAAACATGCCTTGATAGGACCGTTTTCCAACAGTTGTGGCGGGCAATTCAGGAGCCGATGTTATTGATGTATAATAAAACAACTTGATAAAACAGTAATCCGGGGCGGTTTTTGAGTTGCACGTAGTGTCAATCAGCGACATCACATTTCCGCTTGCGGCTATTCTTTTTTCATTGGTTAAAAACGAGAAACAAGATTCCATGTCGTCATAATAGTTCGGATTAAGGCCATGAGGATTTTCGCCTCTAAAATAGACCTTGTCGCCAACATTTTCCAATACTATTGAATTAGTTGTATCTTTTGATATACTTGAAATCGTCAATGTTTCCCAATTAACTTTATCAAAACTATATTCAATATTGGGTTTTGTCACTGTATCAAATATCCAACCATACATTGTATTAAAGAACATTCCAATGCTTGCGCCAGGTTCCTCGGCAGTAAAGCAAAGAGGGCCATTAGCAACAATATTACCAGAATCATTGCTGATATCATTTTTCTTGCAACCGGCAAATGAGATAATTATTAGCAAAACTGCTATAATTTGTAATCTGTTTTTCATAGGTTAATTTTTTGCAAATATACAAAAAGTATAATAGCATAAAAATAATTTTACAAAAAGCGACTATGATTGCCATTTTATTATTATCTTTGCAAAGTAATTTTAAAAGCTTAGATATGAAGCCTTACGACAAACAAACAGAAAATGATAATAACAAATCTTCAGAACCAGAAGCATTGTATGGTAATGTGCATCGACATAGCCCAGTGAATTTAATCAAAACCAAATCAATACCCGAAGGATATATGACTTTAGACGAATTCGGAGAATTATTCCACCAAAAACTTGAAGCCTGCTATGAAAAATTACAAAATGATAATAAGCAATGAGGCGGCAGACGACCTCGGCGAAATGGCTTATTATCAATTACGTTATTGTCGATAGATTTTTGCCGTCAAAAATGATGATTTTATGAATCGAAAAATAATTTATCAAGAAAACGTCTCATATCAAAATTAATTGTATCTTTGCAGTCCAATTTCACGTGGACAGATTTGATTGATTGCAACCACAAGAAAAAATGCTAAAACAGTGTTTCTTTTTACAATCTCAAATTATCCATATTTATTAACAAAAGCAGAGCCTTAAGCAAGATTCTGACTTCTGTCTTCTGGCTTCTGTCTTCTAAAAATGAATAAAATGGGTTATTATTTCACTTCAGAATCAGTTTCAGAAGGCCATCCGGATAAAGTGGCCGATCAGATTTCAGATGCCGTCCTCGACGAAATGCTGCGTCAGGATCCGGAATCAAAAGTTGCTTGCGAGACGCTGGTGACCACCGGTCTCACCGTTGTGGCAGGTGAGGTTAAATCAAACGGATATGTTGATATTCAAGGCACTGCGCGTCGAGTCATCGAGCGTATAGGCTATACAAAAGCGGAATATCAGTTCGACAGCAAGTCGTGCGGAGTGGTGTCGGCAATACACGGTCAGTCGCAAGATATCAATCGCGGCGTGGAACGCAAAAAAGAGGAAGACCAAGGTGCTGGCGACCAAGGCATGATGTTTGGCTATGCCTGCAAGGAGACACCTGAATATATGCCTCTCACGATAGTGCTCTCACACATGCTTTTGCTAGAATTGGCAAAGATTCGCCGCGAAGGCAAGCGCATGAAATATCTCCGTCCGGATGCGAAGTCGCAGGTCACGGTGGAATACGGCGCCAACTGGAAGCCGCTGCGCATCGATACCATAGTCATCTCGACACAACACGACGAGTTTATGGACGACGATGCTGCCATGATTGAGAAAATCGAGCATGACGTTCGCACGATATTGCTCCCGAGAGTGAAAAAGCTTCTACCTCAGAAGGTTAGAAACCTCTTCAAGTCCGACATGAAGCTCTTCGTCAACCCGACGGGCAAGTTCGTCATCGGCGGACCTCACGGCGACACAGGTTTAACAGGTCGTAAAATCATCGTTGACACCTACGGCGGTCGCGGCGCACACGGTGGTGGAGCATTCTCAGGCAAAGACTCATCGAAGGTCGACCGCTCAGCGGCATACGCTGCACGTCACATCGCGAAAAACATAGTGGCAGCAGGCGTTTGCGACGAGGCTCTCGTACAGATTGCATACGCCATCGGCGTGGCACAGCCTGTCGGTTTCTACGTCAACACCTACGGTACTGCTCATGTGAAAGACACAAATGGTAAGAAGATGAATGACGCAGAAATAGCAGAAAAGGTTAGAACTTTGTTCGACCTCCGTCCTTACGCCATCGTGAAACGTTTCGGACTGAAGAACCCTATCTTCGAGCCGACGGCATCGTACGGTCACTTCGGTCGCGACCCGTTCACCGCAAAGGTTGAGGTTCTTTACAAAGACAAAGATACCTTCACCGAAAACGGCAAGAATTACAAAAATGTCGAGTTCTTCGCATGGGAGAAGGTTGATATGATTGATAAAATTCAAAAAGTTTTTGCATGTCTTCAAAAAGTTTTTGCATGTCAATAAAGGTAAACCACGTAACGAAGAGATATGATCAGCAGTTGGCGCTGAACGATGTGAATCTGGACATCGAAAAAGGTCAGATTGTGGGACTTTTGGGCCCGAATGGAGCAGGAAAATCGACTTTGATGAAGATTATCACCTGTTTCATTCCGCAGACGGAAGGCACAGTATCTGTTGAGGGTTTCGACACTATCGACAACCCGATGGAGGTGCGCCAGCGCGTGGGATATCTGCCGGAGCACAACCCGCTTTACCTCGACATGTATGTTCGCGAATATCTAGAGTTCGTCGCAGGAATTCATCACATCACCGGCAAGGAAGCCAAGAATCGCATCGACGAGATGATTGAGAAGACTGGTCTCACCGTCGAGATGCGCAAGAAAATCGGGGCTTTGTCGAAAGGTTATCGTCAGCGTGTAGGATTGGCTCAGGCCATGATGCATAACCCTTCGGTTTTGATTCTCGACGAGCCCACATCGGGTTTGGATCCGAATCAGCTTATCGAGATAAGGGGATTAATCACTGAACTTGGAAAGGAAAAAACCGTTCTTTTGTCGACTCACATCATGCAGGAAGTCGAGGCGATGTGTCCGAGAATCGTCATTATTAATAAAGGTGTGGTCGTGGCAAACGACACGATTGAGAACATCAAAATGAACGTGATGCACAGTAAAGACGCCAGTATTGAAGAGTGTTTCCAGGCACTTACGAGGTGATTTAAAAATTAATTTTTATTAATGTATTTTGTATTAAAAAAATTTGTACTTTTGCAGTCCGAATTTTTAGTAGGGAAAATAGTGTAAAAACACATAAATAAATTATTAATTAAATTAAATGGATACATTAAGTTACAAAACAGTAAGCGTCAACAAAGAGAATGCCAACAA
>LUZN01000058.1 GCA_001603665.1 Bacteroidales bacterium Bact_22 | reverse complement strand
TTATAAGGTGACATATCCCAAGGATATAGCTTTTATTGAAAATTATTTTGAAAAACAATAACATATAGAGACTTTGAAGGGTAATAATTGTCTCAAATTCTACACGATAAAAATAAAAAATATGTATAGAAAAGGATTAAAAATCAAATAACGCTCATTTTTTATTTACAAAAGGATTTATATGATAGAATTGACATTAGAAGAGTTGAAAGCAACTGAGATGAGAATAATGGATTATGTGGATGCTTTCTGTAGAGAGAATGGTATAAATTATTCTCTTGATGGTGGCACTTTGTTAGGTGCCGTACGTCATAAAGGTTTTATCCCCTGGGATGATGACATTGATATTTTGATGACAAGGGATGAATATAATCGTTTTACAGAAAAATGGAAGTCAATAAGTAATCATCCATTTGTTTTCTCTAATGAAGAAATAGGCAATAGTTATGGCTATCCATTTGGGAAAGTACATGATCCCCAAACAGTTACTTTTGTTGGGCCTATTGAGAGAACAGGTGTTTTTATTGATGTGTTTCCTATTGATAAAGTAGTGGATAGGATAGATTTTGAAACAAGGCGGAAAACAATCTTGGAATTACATAAGAAACGAGGTGCTGCATTCGATTGGTTGCAAGTCAAAAATGGTGGCTCTATGTTTCGGAAACGAGTAAAAACTTTTTTTAACAGACCTCACAAGGATTTTTATCAATATGCAAGCATGATTAATGATATTGCAAAAAGCAAGAATTCCATTAGTGCTTCTTGGTGCTATGATTTGGTATCGCCAGTGTCTGCCAAGTCATTAACACCAGCAAAGACTTTTGATGCATATAGAGATATTCCGTTCGAGGATAGAACGTATCGTGCAATGGCAGATTATGACACATATTTGACCTGTTTATATGGTGATTATATGACACCGCCACCACCTGAAAAACGAGTAACACACCACGGATTTAAAGCTTATTGGAAATAAGCGGATTTATAAATGATAATAAAGCCACCATGACATTTATTCCTACATGTGAAATTAGTAAGCCTCAATTCCATACTGATTCTTTGGGTTATACCTTTGTTTGGGATGGGCATTTTCTCAGAGGGATATTCCCTGAATCAATAGAATTAGCTAAATCCTATTTTGAGACAGGTTTGATTGACGAAATCACCAGGAAGGGGTTATTTCCAAAGACTTGGATTTCAGAATTTGAGAATGAACAGTTTGGATTGATTATCGAGCATGAGTTTATCAAGCCGGTCTTGTATGCAACTGAATGGAATTTTGAAATGCTTAAGGATGCAGCTTTGATGGTCCTTGAACTTGCTCAGATTGCCTGGAAGTATGGTTTTAATATGGTGGATTGTCACAAAAGAAATGTTCTTTTTAAAGACAACAAGCCAGTTTTTGTGGATATAGGAAGTTTTATTCCTAAAGAAGAGGGTAGTACCGGATGGAATCCTTATTTGTCGTACCTACATTCTTACTATTATGTGCTTTCTTTGTGGAGTAGTGGGGCCTCGGTGTTGGCAAAAAGGATGATGGCACCAAGTGTGGAGTTGGATGACAAGGATTACTTGGTTTTTAAATCACATGTATTTAGGAAATTTCCGGGGTTGATTAAGTATTATTCTTTGTTACAAGGTGGTGTATGTAGAATCGCAGCATGGGGAGATCAACGCATTTTCAAAGAACCAAAAATTGTACAGTTTTTGAAGCCTATTATTGATTTCTTAAAACCTTCAAGGTCTCAGCGACTGCACTCCATGGAGAGAAAAGTGAAGAAGATAAGAAATAGCGGCGCTCATTCTTTGCCACAGGAAACAAATGAAAACATTAATGGGTTCGTTTGCCTCATATTAAATTCTTTTCCTGATGCAAAATCCATAACATTTATCAATAGTTTACGAGAAGGGTATTTTGAATCTATTCTAGCAAATACCAACATAGAACAGCTTATTTCTATTCAGGAAAATGAAGAATACTCGAATGTAGAATATTTAAAAACACGAAACCAACAACTATGTATTTGTAGTTGTCATTTACGAATAAAAGACAACACCATACTGGTTCGCAATCAGTTTCCCGAGGATAGACTTCGTTCTGATATAGTATTTGTTCCACAGTTCAATGTATTAAGTGGCAATATTAATGTGCTCAGGTCTGTGGGTTTTATAGAACTCTATCTTGATTATGCAAAGGAGGCTATAGTTCTAGGAATTCACGGAGACAATAAAAAAATTGAAGAATTATTGCGAACTCGTCATAAAGTGATTTATGTGCCTAATGGTGAAGAGAGTGCCAACAAAAACGGATACTTGGTTGTTTATCGTTAAACAGGATAAAAAGATTAATAAATAATGCCAAAAGGTTTAATAACAAAAATAAAGTCATATTTCAGTGGTCGCAGTGAACGTTCCCAAATTGTGGTAAAGAATGCAATGGGTTCCTTGGCTATAAAGATAATAGTCATGGCCATTGATTTCGCCAAGGTGCCGGTGCTGTTGTCCTTCCTCGATGCTAGTCATTACGGTGTTTATATCACTATTGCTTCTATTGTGGCTTGGACGCATCAGTTTGACTTTGGATTAGGATCGGGTTTGCGCTTCAAGCTCACCGAGGCTATTTCTACACAGAACGAAGAACGAGGTAAACAATTGGTTAGCACAGCCTATATTTCAATGGCGGCAATTATGTTGGGAGTGTTGCTGATTTGTATTCCGATTATTCTTAATCTAAACTGGACCAATATCTTGAATTGCGACTTTATCGGTTTGTCTGAATTGGTTCTTTGCGTTTGCATGGTTCTTGCCGTTTTTGTTGTGCAATTTGTGTTAGAGTTGATATCGGTTGTGTTACAAGCAGACCAAAAAGCCGCTGTGTCGAACATTTTCAAACCTTTGGCTAACCTACTTACAGTGGTGGTTGTTTTGGTGATGCGTCAATATGCACACAATTCTTTATTGCTAGCCTGTCTTGCAATGACAGTGCCGATTGTGATTGTGCTTTTTATTGCCAATACCATTCTATTTGCAAGACGCTATAAAACGATTGCGCCGTCATTCAAGGATTTTCGCAAAGAAAGATTGCGCGATATTTATTCCTTGGGACTGAAATATTTCGCAGGACAATTTTCTTCTTTGGTGGTGTTTAGTACGGCAAGCTTCCTGCTTTCCCATTATGTTAATCCCACAGAAGCAGCAGTGTATAACACAGCTTGGACCTATTTTGGTGTAATAGTAATGTTTAACAGCATGGTTATGTCTCCTTTGGTGGCAGCTGTAACAGATGCATTTGTAAAGGGAGAAGATGCTTGGATAAAAAACATGTATAAAAACATTCGGAAATATTCCATTTTGCTCACAATGGCTTCGTTACTTCTTTTGGCTGTTTCTCAAATTGTATTCCATCTTTGGGTTGGCGAAAAAATCATTGTGCCATGGAGTCTGTCTATAATAATGACACTTTTCTTTATCTGCAATATATGGGTTACACCATATAAACATTTTCTTAGTGGTGTAGGTAAAGTGAATGTTATGATGATAGTCTCGTTTATTAAGATTGCTTTGTTCTTTCCAATAGCTATTGCCTTTATTAAATTATGGGCTTCTTTTGGATTAGTATTGGCTATTTTAGTTGTAAACACATTGCCTAATATGATTATACAGATATATCAATATCACCTTATTATTAATCATAAAGCAAAAGGTATTTGGAACAAATAGTATATAAAAGAAAATGAATGCAATTAAGAAATTTGCTTATAACTATCTTATCCCCTTGGTTGGTAAGTTGAATGTGGGCAAGAACAAATTCGTCAATGTCGTCTATTACCACGACATCGTGAAGGGCAAAGGTGAGTCATTCATGCGCACGAACAAGGAATTGTTTGAGAAACAAATGCGCTATATTGCCGAGAATGGTTACAAAACCCTGCGATTTGACGAATTGGACGACAAAGAAAATGTAAAGTTTGAGAAAAAGAAAGTGGTCATTGCCTTTGATGATGGCTGGTTGTCAAACTATACTGAGATTTTCGAGTTCATGCAATCATTAGGTATAAAATACAACATCTATCTTACCATAGGCGAGATTGATAAGAACCCCGATTATCTCACTTGGGATCTGGTGCGCCGGATGCACGACAGTTGCTTGGTGGGATTTGGAGTACACACTTTCACCCATCCGCATGTGGCTGACATGTCTGATATCGACCCGAAACTTGAATTCGAACAAGCTGATGCGATATTCGAAAAAGAATTGGGCTATCAACCATTAGACTTTTGCTATCCCTTTGGTAGTTGCTCGGAAAAGTCACACGAATACCTGACTACGCAATCGCGTTATAAGCGGATTTATACCAGTTCGATGATGTATAGTTATGAACAGAATGGGAGAATTATCTTTGGGCGAAATGGTATCGACAATGACGAGACGTTCGGCGTGTTTAAGGCCAAACTGAACGGATGGTTTAATATTTGGAAAAGTATAATTTGAGTGATATGAACGAAAAACTAGTATCAACATTAAAGAGAATATCCTTATTAAGGAAAATTCATGGGTTCATCTATAAGAGAAGCGTGAAAAAGAAATATCGCTGGATGACCTACCAGATGCATATGATAGACCCCGCCGAAACCAAAAGACCAAAATACTGGAAAAAATGTGGTGTCAAAACTACTGGTAATTTCCGTGTGGGTTATGGTGTTTATTTTGATGCGGGAAATGCAAATAATATCATAATAGAAGATGATGTTTGGATAGCATCACAATGTTTGTTTTTATGCCATAGGCGCATTATTGATGACTATAAAGTGGGAGATGATTATAATAAGTTATCATATAAAATAGAGCCAATAGTTCTAAAAAAAGGGTGTTGTGTTGGTATGAGATCCGTTGTTTTGCCCGGTGTCACCATTGGTGAAGGTGCCATCATAGGAATTGGCTCTTTGGTGACAAAAGATATTCCTCCTTATTGTCTTGCAGTTGGTAGTCCGGCCAAAGTTGTGAAAGAGTTTGCAAAGAATTGAAAGCGATGAAAGTCGTTCAGATCAACGCCATATACGGCAGCAAAAGTACGGGAACAATTGTTCGAGAAATCCAGTCGTGCTGCGAAGCGAATGGAATAGAAGGCTATGTGGCCTATTCCATAGCCGATAGGCCAGATGCGGAAGTCCCAAGAGGCTATCGCATCGGCAATCCATTGACGGCCAAATGGCACGCATTCATCAGTCGTGTTATCGGCAAGCAGGCATACGCTAACCGCATCTCCACTTGGAGGTTTTTGAGGTGGCTTGACAAGGTGAACCCTGATGCTGTTCATCTGCACAATCTCCATAGCAACTATATCCATTTGAACATGTTATTGCGTTATTTGGTCAAGCATGACATTGCAACGGTGGTTACCATGCACGATTGTTGGTATTTTACGGGTGGTTGCATGCATTATACCTCTGTGGGTTGCCATCGGTGGAAAAACGGATGTGGGCAATGTCCAAAATGGAGACAGATTCCTTCTTATTGCTTTGACCGAACCCGATCTGTTCTCAAGGATAGAAAAAAATATCTGAGTGCCATTCCCCGATTGACCATGGTGGGTGCATCGGAATGGGTTGCCAACGAAATGAAACAGTCTTTGTTGAAAGACTTGAATATCATTTTTATTCATAATGGTTTTGATTTGGACGTGTTCACTCCGACTTTGTCTGACAAAAGAAAAGAATTAGGTATTGAAAACAAATTTGTGATTTTGGGTCCAGCCTCAAAGTGGCTGCTGCCTATCAACGAGCCAACCTTGAAGTGTTTCCTTGCCAATATGACTGATGATACGGTATTGCTGTTGTTTGGATGCTCAACAATTGATGAAACACTTCCAGAAAAAGTGATCCAATTAGGCTATACTAAGAATCCAAAGGAAATGGCAGAGTTGTATTCGTTGGCAGATGTAATGGTGAATTGCTCGCGTGAAGACACATTAAGCAGTTTGAATTTGGAATGTCAAGCTTGTGGCACACCGATAGTGACTTACGATGCAACTGCCAGTAAGGAAACTGTTGATGGTGAATGTGGGTTTGCCGTGATTACGGGTGATGCAGAGGACTTGTGGAAGAAGGTCCTTTGGGTAAAATCATTGGGTAAGGAATCCTTGTCGGAACAATGTAGGAAAAGGGTTTCTAATAGTTTTGAGAAAAAAACGAACTACGAAAAGTACATTGAACTTTATCGTCAAATCACAGAATAATTATGAAAATAAAAACAATTATTTTTAATATAACGTTATTGTTATATATTACTTATTTGATTTTTCCTCTTTTTGCTGGATATTTCAATTTTCCAACTTGGTTATTCCCAATAGTTGTATCTGTGATTGTTTTAGTTATATATCCTCGTTTGATTGTAAAGAATAAAACATTTTACTGGTTTTTATTATATTGCTTGATTACATTTGTATTTGTGTATTTTGGCCGTGTATTAAAACTGGATATCGGCACCTCGCACTTCATGTATCAACTCATTATCGAATATGCCTTCTTTTTGCCTAATATTTTGGTTACTATAGTTTTGTTGAGTATTGATGATGGCCTTATGTACAAAAGATTGTCGTTAATTACCTTATCTTTGTTGCTTGTTTCATTCATTGTTATCATTCCACAGCTTAACTACACAGACCTTAGAAGCTTGGCGCTTTCAGATCAAAATATGGCGGGAGTTATGGGTTATACGCTTTTACATGCATACGTGATTATTTTGCCCGTTGTATTTTTAGGTTTAATTGGCTGCAAAAAGGCAATTAGAATTCTCTTTTTACTATTGTTTGTTTTATTGTTGTATATAATATTTAAATCCAGCATTACTACAACAATCTTAATATCCGTAGCAATTATACCCTTTTTCTCGGGCTATCGCAATAAACGAGCTTTATATATTACAGCAATACTTGTCGCTGCTATTGGCGGATTATTATATTATGAAGGAGGATTAGTTGCCGTATTAGATTGGGCAGAACCTTATTTTGAAGGCACCGCCGTGGAACAAAAAATCATCGACATAAAAGAAGGACTGTTGATGGACCGAATGGGTGGCACAGTCGCCGGTAGAGAAGATTTGCATAAAATATCGTGGAATGGATTCTTTTCAAATATTCTAACCGGTGGAAATACGTTTGGCGGCCATTCTTGTTTGGTTGACCGACTGGCATGCATGGGGTTGGTCGGGTTCATTCCGTACATAATGATTTATTTGACGATTATTAATCAGTGGAAGCAAAAAATAGTAAAACACAAGTTCCGTTATTTCTATTATTTGGGTGTCGCGGCAGCTGCAATCATTCTTTATTCAAAAGGTTTATTTGGCCAGGAAGGAAATTTGTTTTTAATGATATTGCTTCCGATGGTTGTATATTATTTGCAGTTTGATGATAAAGAAGTTGTAGCTAGCGAAATTAAAATATAAGAAGTTTGTACAATATAGTATTACCCATTAATTTTTGATAAAGATGAATGATGAACTAAAAAAGCCATCCGTATTGGTTGTCGGGGGTATTGAACCTTGGCGCGAAGATGGCACTGCACATACGTTACAGGACATTTTTTCGTGTTGGGATGCTTCCAAACTTGGGCTTATTTATACAAGATCGGGGTTGCCTTACACTGATGTCGCATCCCGTTTTTTTCAAATCAACGAGAATATGGTTTTGAAAAACATCTTGAAGCCATGGAAGTGCATTGGCGAAGAAGTTATAAGCACCGAAAAGGTAGATGCCGCGCTAACGCAGGAAGAAGATGCCCGTTATACCAAAGCGCATCAACATCCATCTGTTCTGATGTCAATTTGCAGGGAGTTTGTGTGGTTGTTGGGTCATTGGAAAGGGAAGAAATTGCGTGCTTTTCTTGAGGATTTCAATCCCGATTTGCTGTTTGTCCCTGTTTATCCAACTGTTTATACGGGGTGGATTCAAAAGTATGTGATTAGAAAGACAAAAAAACCGTTTGTTTGTTACTTAACTGATGACAACTATTCATATGAATCTTGTCGTGGATTGTTGGCATATCTCCATCGTTTTTGGCTAAGGAAAAATGTTCGTTGGCTATCCACACATTGCAAACAGATGTATGTGATTGTTGAGAAGGAAAAGGAGGAAACTGACCGGCTGTTTGGAACTGATAGTGTGATTCTTACCAAAGCTATAGATTTTTCAAACAAGCCATACAATCCCCATCCGTTGAACAATCCCATAAAATTCGTTTATACGGGCAACTTATTAATCGGTAGAGACAAAACGATGGCCATGATTGCTGATGCCATTAATAAGGTTAATGAGGAGGCTGGTGAGGTGAAAGCATATCTGGATATTTATTCTGGCGATGAACCTGTTGCGGAAATTATGACAAGACTAAATGAGGGGTCGTGTAAGCATAATGGTTTCCTGCAACGCAGTCAAGTGAACAAAGTGCAATCTGAGGCTGATGTGGTAGTGTTTGCTGAGGCTTTGACGGGTAAGGAAGCCAATATTGCCCGTCTTTCGTTTTCAACAAAAATCACTGATTATCTGGCCAATGGTAAATGCATTTTAGCTGTGGGCAAAAAAGACATCGCCCCCATTGATTATTTTATAAGAAACGATTCGGCAGTTATTGCGGATTCTGAACAAGAAATATACAAGCAAATCTGCAAAATTATACATCATCCGAAATGTATTGCTGATTATAGCAAAAAAGCTTACGAATGCGCTGTGAGAAATCACGAAAAGCGGGCAGTGAACAATCGCTTTATCGAAACCATGTGTAAAGTTTTGTCAAAATGAAACTAATACTGACTGACAATCCTAAAGAGTGTCCGACCAAATTCCCGGAAGGCTATAGCCTTAACCAAGTCAATGGAAAGACAATAAAACAATACGACGGCAATGCCGATGTGATAATTGTTTTATGTTCACGGGGGCTTGCAAAAGATTTGTGGCAAATCAATCTTCCATCATGCAGGTTGGTTCATCTTTTTTCTGTGGGATATGATAATGTTGACCTTGCAAAGTATAAAGAAAAAGACATCCCCTTGTGCAATGCTGCTGGCGTATATGATAACGTACTTGCCGAGTATGTGGTGTATGCGATGCTTCTGTATGCCAAACGCTTTCATCACAGCCTTAAGAACAGAATGTTCCGTCCATTAAGAAATTATCATTATATGACGGAAATTGCGGGGAAAACAGTGGGTGTTATGGGTTGTGGTAAAATTGGAACGGCAGTGGCAAGGCATTTGTCGGGATTTGGTGTGTCAATTATCGGTTATGCAAAGCACACAAAGGAGAAAGAGGGTTTCTCAATGATATATCATGAGGATTCTATCAATGAATTCTTTAGCAAAAGTGATTTCGTTATCAATACACTCCCACATGATGAGTCAACCATAGGTCTGATTAATAGCAATGTGCTGGAATCAGCCAAGCCCGATATGACATTTATTAATATCGGTAGAGATTCGATTTTTAATGGGGATGACTTCTACAATCATCTGAAGGCTCATAGAGACGCGAATGCCATTCTGGATATTTTTGAACTGCTTCCCAATCCAATCACAAACAAATATAGGAGGCTTTCAAATGTGCTGGTGATGCCGAGGGTGGCGTCAATCTCCAAGGAAAGCGAAGATGCCTTGAAACAATTATTATCTGAGAATATTAATGCTGCCATTGGAGGCGGTGAATTGAAAAATAGAGTTATATGACACGCAAAGTATATGCATCGCTCGATGTGGCGAAATTCATTATGGCGATTTTGATATTGGTTGGCCATACTTCCAATGAATGGGCACATACCACAGGGATCTGGCACTATTTACTGTCGTGTGATTTCACTGTACCCACTTTTTTTGCTATCAGCGGCTTCTTGTTTTTCTCCAAAATACTCCAATTTGGGAATTTTGAGGAACGGAAAGATTATTACAAAAAATGGTCTATTCGGATATGGAAAATGTATCTTGTATGGACATTGATATATTTTGTTTTTATTCTTATTAATTGGATACAAAAAGGTGTTACAGTATCAGATGTAATGTATTGGCTAATGAAATGCTTTACATTTTCCTCATATCCCACCATTTGGTTTCTACCTTCGTTGTGGTTTGGTGTTACAATCTGTTGGTTGCTTATTGAAAAATCGAAACGTATATGGATGGCTTATGTTGTGGTCGCTTTATTGTGGTTTGTAGGAATAATAATGGATCCATACAAATACTTGGTGTTGCGGAGCGAAGCTTTGCTATCTGTTTATGATTGTTATATTTATGTATTTGCAACTTTTAGAAATGGAGTGTTTTACGCTTCTGCTTATGTTCTGTTGGGTTTTATTGTGGCGAAAAAAAGTGAGGTTCCTAATTTGATAAAGTCTGTTGCTGGCGTGTTTGTCTTTCAGTTGCTGTTTCTTGCCGAAGCTTTTTTTATGAAAAAGATGAATCCTGGATCCCATACAGATATGGCAATTATGATGCTTCCGTCGGTTTACTTTATTTTGATGTTTCTTTTGAACATTGATCTTAAAAATAGCGCATTTACTATTTTGTTGCGGAAATACAGCATGTTGATTTTCTTGGGCCAGCGTTTATTCCTTAAAGCCATTCCGTCTGTTGCCCCTGAGTCTTTTTCACTAGCTATTAAAGCATTGCCGCAGATTGAAATATATCTGATATTCTCTTTGGCAACAATTCTATTTGCGGTAATCATAGAGTTACTTTCCAGAAGATTTCGCTTTTTAAACATCATAATGTAATGGATAGGGGAAAAAGTATTATTTCCATCACAACCATTGCTGGCACAATGGAAAGTTTTGTGTTAGAATCAATGGTATATATGCAGCAAAAAGGTTGGAACGTCACCTTGATGTGCAATACCAACCAGCACTTGCTTGACCGTGTTCCTGAGGGAATGGATTGCGTTCATGTCCCAATGGAACGGAGTTTCAGCATCGGCAAGGCAATAAAATGCACTAGGCAACTGGTTAAAGAATTCCGAAAAAGAAAGCCTGCCATGGTGCAATATGGCACCACCCATGCTGCCATGTTTGGAAGCATTGCCGCTTGGATTGCCAGAGTGCCAATCAGAATCCATCTTCAGTGGGGAATCTACAATTATGATGAGATGGGGTTTGTCGGCAAGTTCTATTGGTTAGTTGAATGGCTCACTTGCAAACTTTCTACGGACATTCGCCCTGTTAGCCATAAAAACCTACAGGTCGCTATAGACGAACATTTGTTTAAGGCTGGCAAGGGCAAAGTGCTAGGCCAAGGAGGTACAATTGGTGTTGATTTAACCAAATACCCTCTTGCAGAAAAAGAAACTTTGAGACAGCAAATACGTCAAAAATATGGAATCTCTAATTCAGCATACGTTTATGGGTTTATTGGCAGAATCAGTAAGGATAAAGGAAATAACGAATTGTTGGAAGCATTTCGTAAAATTGCCGATGACGATGTTGTGTTATTATTATTAGGACCAAATGAGGGAACCATAGACAAAGAGTTGCAAGAATGGGCTGAGAAATCACTCAAAGTGATTTTTGCAGGAAGCATTGACCATAACGACATTCCAAAACATCTTGCAGCAATGGATGTTTTGGTACATCCTACCTATCGTGAAGGTTTTGGTATGGTATTACAAGAAGCCATGGCTATGGAAGTGCCTATTATCACTACCGATATACCTGGTCCATCGGAAGTGATTGAAGAAGGCAAATCAGGTGTTCTTGTCCCATCACATGATGCTGAGGCGTTGTCGGCAGCAATGTTGGAATTTTACAAAAATAAAGAAAAATACGCCCAATTTGGAAAGAATGGCCGAATCAGGGCTGAAAAATGTTTCGCCCGTCCTGTTATGATAGATAACATTTATCAAGACAAGGAAGAATTATATAACAATTACATCAATAATAAAAAACATTAGATATGTCAAATTTCAATTTAATGATTTTGGCATCCACACCCGAGGATGCGCTGAGTGCTCAAAATGCTGGTGTGGATAGAATATTCTATGATTTGGAATATATCGGCAAGGCTGAACGACAGAGAGGACGTGATACGGTGAAGTATCACAACAATATTGACGACATCCCGGCTGTTAGGAAGGTGGTAACAACATCTGAGTTGTTGGTTAGAACCAATCCCATCCATGCTTATACGGCTGCAGAAGTGGAGAAAGCCATTGCCTATGGTGCCGACATCTTGATGCTGCCTATGGCTATGGATAAAACTGACGTTCAGACTTATGTAAATATGATCAAAGGCAGAGCTAAGGTTTGTATTATGGTGGAAACAGCGGCAGCCATGAGCCGTATCGACGACTTTATTAAAATTAAAGGTGTTGACGAGCTTTTTATCGGCTTAAATGACCTGCACATTAGCTTAGGTCTGAATTTCATGTTCGAGCCTTTGGCGAATGGTCTGGTTGATTATATGGCGGAGAAGTGCAACAAAGCTGGAATGCCTTTTGGCTTTGGAGGTATGGCTCGCATTGGCGATGGCATGTTGCCTGCTGATATGATTTTGGGTGAACATGTGCGTTTGAATTCACGGTCAGTTATCCTTTCCCGCACCTTTAAGGGTGGTGATTCGCCTGTGGCAATCGATTTCAAAAATGAGGTGGATAAAATTAGAAACCGTTACAACGAACTACAGGGTTGGACTGACGAACAACTGTTGGCTAACAGCCGTCAAATCAAGACCATTGTGGATAAAATAGTTTATAAAGAGTAGTTCTATGGATTACGAAATAAAGCAGCTTTTATTTGATGATGGTGACAAATCACTTCAAAGGGTAGTGGATTTGCAAAATCTCGTTTATGAAGGCAAGCACACCTTTAAGACCGATGGATTCAGGCAATGGTATTTGAACAATCCCATGGGCAAGGTTATTTCTTTTAATGCGTTCTATGGAGAGGAACTTGTGGCGCATTATGCCTGCATCCCGTATAAGATGGAGATAGAAGGGCGTGTGGTATTGGGTTTGCTTGATATGGCAACCGTTACACACCCTGATCACAGAGGCAAGGGGTTGTTCAAAAAACTTGCAAAGACCACTTACGATTATGCAAAAGAGAATGGCTTTGAATTTGTGCTGGGAGTGGCCAATGCTAACAGTTTCCCAGGGTATATGAAATATTTCCCTTTCACTTTTGTTGGTCAGTTGGAAGTGAAAGTTGGTTATGGGGATAATATCCAATGCGATGGTGAAAAGAGCTTTAAGGTGCATTGGGACAAAGAGTCGTTCAATTGGAGATTGAAGTGTTTCGATAATCATTATTACCAGAAAAGAAATTCCCTTTTTGGAAGATACAATGCTATGGCACAAACCTATATGGGGACATTTAAAAAGAGTTTTCTGACAACAACTGACGCTCCACAGAAATCGGGGGGTGTGAAACCTGTGATTTATGTGGGGATGGGAGCGAAAGTTAAAAGTTTGTATACGACAATACCCAAATTCATCAAACATTCACCTTTCAACTTGATTTTCCTTGATTTGACCGATGGCAAACTGCCTCAAATCAATAAGGATAATATTTTCTTCCAACTGTTTGATTTTGACGTGGCATGAACATACTTACTTTTGACATAGAGGAATGGTTTTTAGAAAAGGCATATTTTGGAGACAAACAATCAAAATATGCTGAGTATGACCGCTTGCTTGAAGAACTGTTAGAAGAACTATCAAAACAGGGACATAAGGGCACTTTTTTTTGTGTGGGCAAATTGGCGACGGATTTCCCGCAAGTTGTACGTAAGATTGCCGATGCGGGTCATGAAATCGGGTGCCACTCCAATACACATCAATGGCTGAACAAGATGACTTTTGAGCAAGCCATGGAAGATACCCATTCGGCAGTGGATGCCTTGCAACAATGTATTGGACAGAAAGTGAAGAGCTATCGCGCTCCGGCTTTCTCGATTGGAAGTAATAATAAATGGGCTTTTGAGATTTTGGCATCCAATGGCATTACTTGTGACGCCTCAGTCTTTCCTGCATCAAGAGATTTTGGAGGATTCCCCGAATTTGCTAAAATGGAGCCTACGGTGGTAAAATACAATGGGATTGAAATACACGAATTCCCCATTGTAACCACTAAAGTTTTGGGAAAACAGATTGCATATTCTGGCGGTGGCTATTTCCGTTTTTTCCCATACGGTTTTATTGAAAAGGAGATGAAAAAAGCCCCGTATTCTATGACCTATTTCCACTTGGGAGATTTGTTGCCTGTTGCTTCTGGTGTTATGTCCAGGGAAGAATATGAAAGGTATTTTGCAGAGCCGGGGACATTGAAAGCTCGCTATTCTCGCTATCTTAAGTTTAATGTAGGAGTAAAGAAAAGTAAGAAAAAATTATTCCGATTGCTTGATGATTTGTCTTTTTGTAATGTTTTTGAAGCAGACAGAACAATCGATTGGTCTAATGCTGAAGTAATAACAATTTAAAATATGTTGTATAGATTAGCCCATTTTTTAAGAGACAAACTCAGTTGGGCGTGGAATATAGTTGAATGGTTAAACGGACTGGTGTTTTGGATCAGGTATAGGAAAAAACTGAGCGCATTCAGCTTTACGACCATTCCTGATGGATATGATCTTGTGCCACTATCTATAATACCATCAACGGATATGGTGTTGTTTTTTAACCACCAACCAGAAGAGGCATATACGTATTTTATGCCTCATGGGTTTGATGAAAAAAGCATCGAGCGATTACAGCGTAACAGAGCTTTTTTGGGATATGTTCTGGTAGATAAAAAGAATAGCAAAATAGGAGGATACTGTTTTAATAGATGTTTTTTTCACGGGCAAGGCTTTCGCGGCAGGATGGTAGATATAGATTATCGTGGCAAAGGATTAGGCACTGCAATGAATAAGATTTTGAATGAAGTGGGATTTGGTATAGGGCTTCGTTTGTTTGAAACAGTATCAAAAAATAATGTTGCCTCTTACCGTTCGGCAATATCAGCCAGCAACGTAAAGATAGTGAAAGAAATGCCAGAAAACGAATTGTATTTAGAGATATTACAAGGATAGAGATATGTTGTTGAAATGGTTGTTTGACAGAATAGTGTCATTTATCGGTTTGCTTATTCTTTGGCCGTTGCTTGTTATAGTGGCTATCCTAATAAAAATTAAAATGCCAGGTGGTCCTGCATTCTTTGTGCAAAATCGCATAGGCAAAGGCGGCAAATTGTTCAAATGCCACAAGTTTCGAACGATGATACCCGTGAAGAATGATGAGGGTAGCAACGCAAAAAAAGGAGACAAGGGCTGGTCAACAGTGTCTGTGGCTGGTGATAACAGAATTACACCTTTAGGTGCAAAGCTGCGTCACTACAAATTGGATGAATTACCTGAATTGTGGGATGTTTTGATTGGCAATATGAGTTTTGTCGGTCCGCGTCCTGATGTTCCAGGCTATGCCGACAAGTTGGAGGGTGATGACAGAGATGTGTTAAAGCTTCGTCCAGGCATTACTGGACCCGCTACATTAAAGTATCGTCTGGAAGACGAGATGATTGCCGAATACGTTTTCCAAAAGCAGAAGGAGGGCGATACCCGCGACGCACAAGACATAGCGGAGGAGTATAACGACACGGTCATCTATCCTGATAAGGTGAGGTTGAATTGCTATTATTATCGGCATTATTCGTTTGTCAAGGATATCCAGATGATTTTTTGCACGGTGCTGGGGAGGAAGATGAGCTATGCTGGGGAGGAAATATGATAATTGACAAAATACTATTAGACGACCTCACTGTGCAAGCCAAGTCTTCACCGCGCTTGCGGATAGCCTTCGATCTTCGGAATACCCCCGAGGACGGCTCCCAGCGGATGCTCAATGCGTTGGAACCCGGGACGGTGATGCCAATACACAGGCATATGGCTTCCAGCGAGACCGTGGTTTTGCTGCGTGGCAGAATCTGCTGGCATTTCTATGATGATGCCGGTCATGAAACCGAAAGTGTAGTGCTTGATGCCAACGGCGACGTGCGCTGCATCAATGTTGAAAAAGGCCGCTGGCATTCGCTTGAATGCCTGGAGAGCGGATCCGTAATCCTAGAATGCAAGGATGGGAAGTATGAGCCGATGAAGGAAGAGGATATACTGGAGGTGTAAGGGTTATAGGTTATTGGTTAATAGATATAGAGGAATTATATGTTCAATTCCGGATTGATGATTCGAATAGGCAAAACCGAGGAAATTGAAAAACAATATCGCGAGTGTTATATTCGATTCAGTTGTCCTGCTAATTGGATTAATTATGCAAACAATCATGCTCCCGGAATTGCCGATAAATTCGAAGCTATATTTGCACACGTTGACAAATTTGATCCACGGTTGTGGATGACATGTAGCGACGGCGCTCCTTTATATGGAGCTTTGTGGAGAAGCGAAAACTCGGATGGTACAGTATATGCTCGTTACCTTTATTCTTGCTTGGTTCCAACAGTTTGCTTTTATTCGCTTGGAATTAGTAAATTAGCCAAACAGATGGGAATTAAAGACAATAAACCTGGACGTATAACAATAGATTTGCTGAGTTATTACAAAGCAATGAACGTGTGTCCGGAGGAGTCGAGTGTTTTGGTCATTAGATTTCCCGGATTGTTTATTCCAGAATTACGGCGTGAAATTCCCAATGCAGTAAAAGCGGCCAATAATATTGCAAAAGCAGACTTCAATGCAGATAATTCCTTGGCGGTAAAATACGTGAAATACGATTTGGATATTAACGAAATGTTTTTTAAGCTCCGTCCCTATGATGAAATCTTCAGGAAACAACCTGAGTATAAAGAACAACACGAAGCACGAATGATTATTCCTAATGTGAGTTTTCTTAGGAATCCGATATATTTCCCATCATTATATCATGATAACGAAATGAATGTCCCTGTCCCAGAATTACAAAGTTATTCGTTTATATATCCAGCATCGAGATGTAAAACAATGGCATTTGAAAATTTTACTCAAAACCTAAGAAGATACGACATTCTTTGTGGAGACAGGGAATAATACTAACCGATGCATGAGCAAACACAAAATCAAGTTTGCTTGAAATATACTTGTAAGAACAGAATAAATCTTAATTATGGCCATTAGTGCAAATACATTATTTCATTTTACGTCTAGGTATGACACTTTGATAAATATTCTAAAATCAAAATTCTTTCCTAGATTGTGTTTGGAAAGAGGTTTATGGCATCCGGGAGGTAAGAAATGGGCGATACCAATGGTTTGTTTTTGCGATATCCCTCTCTCAAATATTGCTGAGCATACACAAAAATACGGTAATTATGCAATAGGAGTGAAAAAAGCGTGGGCGATAGAGCAAGGAATCACTCCCATATTGTATGTACATGATAATTCATCTTTTATAGGACAAGGATTAGATGCACTTAAATGGTCGTTGGAATTGTGTGAAAAAGACTCGGAGCATTTGAGTGAACGGTTGGCACAGGTAATGTCGATGTTTTTTATGATGAAACCATACGAAGGTTATCAGGTAAGAGACGGGAAAAGAAGAAAAATACGTTTTTATGATGAACGAGAATGGCGATATATTCCGCCAATAATAGGTAAAGATCAACTTAATTTCCTTACAGAAGAAGATTTTAACGATGAAACAAAAAGAGAAAACCTAAATTCATTCAATGAGCAGTATGGAGTTAGCTTCAATCCAGATGTGATAAACTATATAATAGTGGAAAAGGATGATGAGATTGTCCCGCTGATGCATGATCTACACTCTATAAAAGGCAACTTCTCCTATAATTCAGTTGAATTGTTGTCTTCGAGAATTATATCAATGGATAGAATTCGTGAGGATTTTTGATGGGTCATTGCTTTTGAGTAATTATAAAAGCGCATAATTAATCATATGAGGAAGGAGTACATTAAAAAGGGTAAATGTATATTTTGTGGAAAAAGTGCTCCTGAAGTGACATTTTTAGAAAAGCCGCATACAACACCTCGTAGTTTAGGAAGCGACAGGATAGGTTTTGACGTTTGTGACAAGTGCAACCATTTCTTCGGAGAACCTGACAAATCGATGTATCCGCGTCTTGCGGTTGAAACATGCGTGAAAGAAATATTTGGTGTAATCCGATTTATGATAAATCTTGAGCGCGAAGGACATGAAAAGGAACAGCTTAAATCATTCTATTTTAATTTCTGGCGAAGCCGCAATACTTTACAGTTTAAAAGCACATATAAAAACAATCCATATTTCAAACAAGTCTTTCTAAAGCAATTCAAAAGGGGACTATATGAACTATTCCTTCAAGAATATCATAAAGCAACAGAGAACGGACTTGATGATCGGTTCAATCGTGTAAGGCGGTATGCCCGCTATGGATATGGCGATTTACCAGTATGGCATTTACAATCAAGAGTATTATTATTGGGCGGGAATCTTTCAATACCCGAGCTACTTTTCTCCGAACATGTTGTTGCAGAAATTGATACCTACGGATTCTACTCTATGTTTTTGTGGGGGTTCTGGTTTTTCTTGGAGGTTACGCCAAGAGCGGAATTGACTCGTGAAGTGTATTTGCGTAAACAGATCAAAGATTTAAATGTGGGAGGTTTTGTTTTCAAAGACATGGTTGAGCTAAAAAATATAGAACAAATTGATTTCACGCTGAGACAATTGTATGGAAATAACACTCAATAAAGTTTAATATTTAGGATTACACCAATTAGCATATTACTTATAAAAACCTGATAATGTAAAAATATCAAAAAAATACTGATATTTGCTTGTT
>LUZN01000057.1 GCA_001603665.1 Bacteroidales bacterium Bact_22 | reverse complement strand
AATATTTGCAACTATTTGACAACCAAAAATATAAGTGGTCTTTGTTAAACCTTTACTTTAACATTTTATTACTCGAAGATTATCACATAAAAACATATCCGGCATACGTCATTTTGAAGCGTAACAACCGCATCGGGATGGCTCCCGCGCCATCGCCGGAACAGTATTTGGACTATCATGTGAAAAGAATTGCGAATTATAAATAAAATTTGTTATTTTTGCATAGTTTTTGATAGACATAAATTGGACAATTTTATTCACGAAAAAAGAAATAAGAAAAAATGGGTTTTTTATCGAAGATTTTTGGAGACAAAGCTACTCGTGACAACAAGGCGTTGCAGCCGCTATTGCAGAAAACGCTTGAAGCCTACGAGAAAGTTAAGGATTTGGATATCGACGCTCTGCGTCATAAAACCGTAGAGTTTAAGGAATATATCAAAGACAAGGTCGCTGAGGAAGAGGCTAAGATTGCTGAGCTGAAAGCCAGCGTTGACGCCAACCCCGATATGGATCTTGAAGAGAAAAACAGCATCTACGAGAAGGTCGACAAGCTCGACAAGCAGGTGCTCGAGAAGATTGAGGAGGCGTTGAACGAGATTCAGCCTGAGGCCTTCGCCGTGATGAAGGAGACTGCCCGTCGTTTCAAGGAAAATCAGGTCATCGAGGCAACTGCGACAGACCTCGACCGTGAGCTCGCGGCAAAGTGCGAGAATGTGAACATCGAAGGCGACCGCGTGTTTTACAGCAACAGCTGGGTGGCAGGCGGTAACACTATCACATGGGATATGGTGCACTACGACGTGCAGATCATCGGCGGCATAGTGCTGCATCAGGGTAAGATCGCTGAGATGGCCACTGGTGAAGGTAAGACCCTCGTGGCTACGCTGCCGGTCTATCTGAGAGCCCTCGCAGGCCGTGGCGTACATGTCGTGACCGTCAACGATTACTTGGCAAAACGTGACTCGGAGTGGATGGGTCCTCTCTATAACTTCCTCGGTCTGACATGCGACTGCATCGACAAACACGAGCCTAACTCGCCCGAGCGCCGTGCGGCTTATAACTCGGATATCACCTACGGCACCAACAACGAGTTCGGCTTCGACTACCTGCGTGACAACATGACGCGTTTCCCGGAGGAGCTGGTGCAACGTCCGAAACACTACTACGCCATCGTCGACGAGGTCGACTCTGTGTTGATCGACGATGCCCGTACGCCTCTCATCATCAGCGGTCCTATCCCGCATGGCGACGACCAGGAGTTCCTGCAGCTCAAACCCGACGTGGTGAAGCTCTACGAGGCCCAGAAACGCCTCGTGACGATGTGTCTCGCCGACGCTAAGAAAATACTGACCAATCCTAACGCTACAGAAGAGGAGAAGTCGCACGGCGCCGACCAGCTGTTCCGCGCCTACCACGGACTGCCGAAGAACAACGCCCTCATCAAATTCCTCTCGGAAGAAGGCATGAAGTCGTTGCTGCTCAAGACCGAAGGCTTCTACATGCAGGAACAGAGCAAGAACATGCATATCATCGACGATGAGCTGTATTTCGTGATCGACGAGAAGCTCAACACCGTCGTCCTCACCGATAAAGGTAACGAAGAACTGGCGAAAGCTTACAACGACCCGTCGTTCTTCATCATCCCTGACGTGGGCTCGGAGATCGCCGAGATGGAGAAGGCAGGTCTCAGCGACGAAGAGAAGGTGCTGAAGAAATCGGAGATTCTGCGTGTGTTCTCTGAGAAATCTGACCGTGTGCACACCGTGCAGCAACTGCTTAAGGCATACACTCTGTTTGAGAAAGACGTCGACTACGTCGTCATCGACAATAAAGTCAAGATCGTCGACGAGCAGACGGGCCGTATCATGGAAGGCCGCCGTTGGTCGGATGGCTTGCATCAGGCAGTGGAGGCTAAGGAAAACGTCGACGTCGAGGCGGCGACACAGACCTACGCCACCATCACCTTGCAGAACTACTTCCGTATGTACCACAAACTCGCTGGTATGACAGGTACCGCCGAGACGGAGGCGGGCGAGTTCTGGGACATCTACAAACTCGACGTGGTGGTGATCCCTACCAACAAGCCGATAGCCCGTATTGACTACGAAGACTTGATTTACAAGACAAAACGTGAGAAATATAACGCCGTCATCGACAAAATCGAGGAGCTGGTGAATGCCGGACGTCCGGTGCTCGTCGGTACTACCTCCGTCGAGGTCTCCGAGCTCTTGAGCCGCATGCTGACGCGTAAAAACATCAAACACAACGTGTTGAACGCTAAGCTGCACTTCAAAGAGGCTCAGATCGTTAAAGACGCCGGCCTTGCGGGTACTGTGACAATCGCCACCAACATGGCAGGTCGTGGTACCGATATCAAGCTCGGCCCAGGCGTGAAGGAGGCCGGCGGTCTCGCCATCATCGGCACAGAACGTCACGAGTCACGTCGTGTCGACCGTCAGCTGAGAGGCCGTTCAGGTCGTCAGGGCGACCCGGGTAGCTCACAGTTCTTCGTCTCATTGGAAGACGACCTCATGCGAATCTTCGGCTCCGAGCGTATAGCGCCAATCATGGACCGTCTCGGAATGCAAGAAGGCGAGGTGATTCAGCATTCGATGATTACCAAACAGATCGAGAAGGCACAGAAGAAGGTCGAAGAGAACCATTTCGGCGTGCGTAAGCACCTCTTGGACTACGACGACGTGATGAACATGCAGCGTAAGGCTATCTACGAGAAACGTCATCACGCACTGTTCGGCGAACGTCTGGAGATCGATATCAACAACATGATGTACGACCTCGGCGAATCGCTCATCGCGACACATAAGGACGACGAGGACTACGAGGCATTGAAGATGGATGTGCTGTCGAACCTCGGCGTGTCGGTGCCTTTCGACGAAGACGAGATGAAACACGGCAAACTCGACGTGTTGGCCGACAAGCTGTTCGAAAAAGCCATCGACTCATACAACAAGAAGATGCAGCTTGTGGGCGAGAAGACCTTGCCTGTCATCCAGCAATACTACGAGAAGCTGGGCAACCAGAACATCCGTATCCCGTTCACCGACGGCAAGAAAGGCATCATCGTGGTTGTCAACATGGAAAAGGCAGTGCAGAATGGCGTTCACGAGATCTCGATGGCGTTGGAGAAGAACATCACGCTGAGCATGATCGACGACGCGTGGGTGGAGCATCTGCGCGAGATTGACGACTTGAAACAGGCCGTGCAAAACAGCGCTCACTACGAGCAGAAAGACCCGCTTGTTATCTACAAGATGGAGTCATACAACCTCTTCGAGAGCATGATTATGAAGATGAATGCCGACGTCATCTCGTTCCTGATGAAGTCCGACCTCCCGCAGCCTGATCCGAACAACACCCGTGACCAGCGCGCTAGGACCATCGACCGCCGCCGCCTTAAAGAGCAGCGTACCGACCTCCTGGCGAGAGCCAACAGCAACACCCAGGAAAATCAGGTTACACAGCCTATCAAGGTGGAGAAGAAGGTGGGCCGCAACGACCCTTGCCCGTGCGGAAGCGGCAAGAAATATAAGAACTGTCACGGAAGACTGGAATAACATATGAAAAAAACGTTTCTCATCTTGATTTTGGCCGTCCAGCTGTTCTCGGCCTCAGCGCAGGACACCATCGTCCCTGCGGCCACCGACACTACAGCGACCGTAAGTCACCGTCCGAAGGTGGGTGTGGTGCTGAGCGGCGGCGGCGCTAAGGGTTTCGCACATATCGGAGCGCTGCGAGTGATAGAAGAAGCCGGCATCCCGATCGACTACATCGCGGGAACGAGCATGGGCTCAATCATCGGCGGCCTCTACGCCGTGGGTTACGACCCCGACATGATGCAGAAGCTGTGCACTGAGCAGGATTGGAACCTCATCATGAAAGACCAGATCCCACGCAGGTTCATACCAATCGAGAAACGTTACAACGAGAGACATTATCTCCTTACTTTGCCGTATAAAAAAGGCCAGCTGAAGATAAAAAGATCTATCATCGACGGCATGTACGTCAACTTGTTGCTCACCCGACTGACGATGCCGGCCTACGAGCAGCGTGACTTCAGCAAGCTCCCGGTGCCTTTCCTGTGCATCGGAACCGATATGATCACTGCTGACCCGATCGAGTTCACCAGCGGCTCACTGGCACAGTCGATACGCTCTTCGATGTCAATCCCCTTCCTCTTCGAACCTGTTGATTATCAAGGATATCTGCTTTGCGATGGCGGTCTTACCAACAACTTCCCAGTGCAAAACGTGCGCGCCAAAGGTGCCGACATCATCATCGGCGTCGACCTTGAGATCATCAAATCGGATCCTGAGGTGCTCGACAACTCGCTGAAGGTACTTGAGCGACTGATTGCCGTGGTTTCGCAAGACAAGAGTAATGTGGCACGTGAGGAGTGCGACATTCTCATCAGGCCTCAGCTTGGAAAAGCTAACATGATGTCGTTCAACGACTTCAGTCCGATTATCAACTGCGGCGAAGAAGGCGCAAGAGAGAAGTTTCCCGAGCTGAAACGTCTGGCCGACTCACTCCAAGCCCTCGGCCCATTCGAGGTGGAGCGCCATCACACCCAGCCGGTCGACCGCGTGATGATTGCCGGCGTGGAAGTTGAAGGTCTCGACGAATACAACACCCGATTGATAAAGTCGGAGTTTGGAAACGTGTTTCCTCGTGAGTTTCTTATCGATGATATCGAGACAATCATCGTAAAGATTTATTCAACAGGTTATTATTCGAATGTTTGGTACGAACTTGTTGATTCTCCAGAAGGAAATATCATCACATTGCATTGCAAAAACAGGACTTCGCTCAATTTCTCGATTGCGGGTCATTACGACAATGACTACGGCATAGGCGTACTTTTGAACATGAATGCCCGTACGTCGCATTATACCTTCAATATCGACTTGAATGTCGCCGAAAACCCTTATTTCAAAGCAGGAATCACGCATCGTTACACCAGGATGCTGAGAGGTGCCTTTGAGATTTCGGCTACGAATCTGAAAGCTAATATCTACACATATAAAAACTCCATAATCGGCGCGATGCGAGTGCAGCAGAATGCTGCTGATTTGTATGCGCTGCTTACCCCGTCGCCGACGCAGGCATTCAAGTTAGGCTTCAGACTGGACTATACAATGGTGAAAGATAGGACGTATAGCGGGGTAGGTGAAGATGATGAAGGCGAACATGAGTTGTATCCTAAGTTTTATGCGAAATATTTCTTCAATAATGAAGATCAGACCGATTTTCCAAGCAGAGGATGGAATATCAATATGATAGGGAAATGTATAATGTACGACGGAGTGTTCAGCAGCGACGACGAACAACCGATTTTCTGCGTCCAAGCAGATATCCGTAAGTCATTCCCGATAGGAAAACGTCATGCATTCCGACTTGGAGCCGCAGGCACAGCACGTTTGGGCGAAGAGGCTCTGACATATGAAAACATGTTCTTTATCGGTGGACAGTCGAGGATGTATTATGCCGATAACATATTGTCGTTTACAGGATTGCCGTTTACGACTGTTTATGCTGAATATGCTGCATACGGAAGAATGGCATGGCAGTGGAATTTCTATAAAAACTTGTATGCTGTGGCGAGTTGCGATGCCGGTTATTTCAAGAATTATATGGAGCTCATAACGGAGTTAAGTTCATTGGGAGACGATCCTGAAGCTTTTGAACAATTCATACATGATGCAGAGGTCATGGAATCCAATAAGCTTGACACATGGTTCGTTCCTGATAATTTCATAATGGGTGCCGGCTTGAGCTTAGGTTATAAGACGCCAATTGGTCCTATCGAAATACAGGTCTCGAAAGCTAATAAAATGAAAGATTGGAACTTATTCGTAAATGTGGGATATTGGTTCTAAATAGTTGATAATGAACGAGATAAGGAAAAATATCAAAGTTTTCCTGCTGATGACAATCATCGGCTTATTCTCTATTTATCAAATTGAAGCTCAAGAAGTTAGTCCTAAAACAACGACCCACAGTACCCGTCATCGCCCGAAAGTGGGCGTGGTGCTCTGCGGAGGCGGTGCCAAAGGATTTTCCCAGATAAGAATTCTGAAAGCTATCGATGAAGCTGGCATTCCCGTTGATTATATTGCCGGAACGAGCATCGGCTCCATCATGGGCGCTCTCTATGCCATCGGCTACGATCCCGACACTATGGAGAAGCTGGTGCGCGACCAGGACTGGAATCAGGTTATCTACGATAAGATTCCAAGAATTTTGATGCCTGTCGAGCAGAAAATGTATGAGCGTCAATATATTGCGACGTTTCCTATTAAAGATAAAAAGTTGAAAGTCAAGTCATCACTGGTCGACGGCGTCTACGTCAACCTGCTGATGTCGAAACTGATGCTTCCTGCAAGTAACGTGCATGACTTCAGAAAGCTCTCGGTGCCGTTTTTCTGCATCGCCACCGACGTGGAACATGCCTGCCAGTATGAGATGAACGAAGGTAACCTCGCGCGTTCGGTGCGTGCGAGCATGTCGATACCGTTCTTCTTCAAGCCGGTGGCGATGGACGGCAAACTCCTCGTCGACGGAGGCATGGTCAATAACTTCCCGGTGCGAAACATGAAAGAGCATGGAGCCGATATCATCATCGGTGTCGACCTCGAGGATGCTACCATTCCTGCTTCGCAAATCGACAACTCCATAGGTCTGCTCGAAAGCATGATGAACCTCTCGTCGCTCGATGAGAGTCTGTATGCCCGTGCTCACTGCGACATCTACATCAGACCGAATCTTCATGGACGTAACATGCTGTCGTTCAACGACTTCGACTCGATCTTGCAGTTTGGTGAGGATGCTGCGCAGGAGTTCCTGCCTCGGCTCAAGATCCTAGCCACCTTCCTCAACGAATTCGAGCCTGTCGAGATCAACCGTCCGCATCTGCAACCTATTGATACTCTCACTGTTGTCGATGTCAACGTTGAAGGCATAGCCGATAAGCACAAAGCCAGCGTGAAACGCGAGTTCGGCAAGAAATTCCCTATGAAGATGTCGGTCGACGACGTTCAGGAAGTGGTGTTAAAGCTTTGTGCATCAGGGTATTACGAAGATATGTGGTATGAGATGAGCGACGCTCCAGGCGGAGTGGTCTTGACGCTGCACTGCAAGGAACGCGAAGACCAGGCCTTGTCGTTCAGCATCCACTACGACAACAACTACGGCATTGGCGCGCTGGTGAACTACACCATGAAAAACGTGTGGAACACCATGAACCGCACCACACTCAGCCTCGACGTCAACATAGCTGAAAACCCGTACATCAAAGCGAGTCTGAATAAACGTCAAGGTAAGGTGTTCCGTTTCGGCGCCGACCTCAGCGTCATCTCGCTGAACATGAATCAGTATGATAACAACCGAATCACCAACTCCTACAGCATACAGAGCAACAGTCTGGACCTCAACATGCAGCTGGTGCCGTCGCTGACGCAGCAGATTCGTATCGGAGCGGTGGCCGACTACGTCCACATGAAGGATCTCGTAGGAGATAGAGGTCTTGGCACCGATTATTCGTTCTATTCATACCTTTATTTCAACTATTTCTACAGCAACGAAGACGTGCCTAACTTCGCCCGTCGCGGCTGGCGTATCAACTTGAGAGGAAAATGCATGCTATACGAAGGTGCCAACAACGACGGGACCTTGACAACAGTGGGCTCGCAGCCGTCGTTTTTGGTAAACGGCAGCATCGTCAAGGCTTTTGCGATAGGAAAGAAGAATTCTATCAAGTTCGGCATCGAAGCCGGAACGAAGATTGGCGCGATAGAGGTGCCGTTGTTCTACCAGTTTATGATCGGCGGACAGTCTAAGATGAAATATTACGACAACATCATGACATTCACTGGCTTGAACTTCACGGAAAAGGTCGTGGATCATATCGCTATCGGAAGAGTGTCGTGGCAGTGGCGTTTTTATAAGAATCTTTACAGCACCGTCAGTTTCGACTGCGGATATATGAACGACGTTTACGATGAGTGGTTCGACGACAGCAGTTTCGTGGCCGGAGCCGGTCTGACGCTTGGCGTCGACACCATGATAGGTCCTATCGAGGTGAGCCTGATGGGCTCTAACATCAACTCGGGACCTGTCGGCTTCATCAACGTCGGTTTTTGGTTCTAAAAAATGAATTTTAAATTTTGAATTTTAAATCTTTAAATATATGAAATACAAAAGAGTTTTACTTAAGCTTAGCGGTGAAGCTTTGATGGGAAATCAGCAGTATGGTATTGATCCTGAGAGACTTAACGATTACGCTGAAGAGATCGCAGCCGCAGTGAAAGCCGGTGCGCAGATTGCCATCGTCATAGGTGGAGGCAACATCTTCCGCGGCCTCCAAGGTGCCAGCAAAGGCATGGACCGCATCCAGGGCGACTACATGGGCATGCTCGCCACCGTCATCAACAGCATGGCGATACAGTCGACACTGCAAGCCAAAGGCGTGAAAGCCGCTTTGTTATCTGGACTTTACATCGACCGCATCGCCGACTCGATGAGCTCGGCAAAGGCCATCAAACTCCTTGAAGAAGGTTACGTCGTCGTCATCGGTGGCGGCACAGGCAACCCGTTCTTCACAACAGATACCGGCTCAGCACTCCGCGCTGCCGAGATCAAGGCCGAAATCATCCTCAAAGGCACCCGCGTCGACGGCATCTACACCGCCGATCCGGAGAAAGACCCGACCGCAAAGAAGTATGAGTCAATAACTTACGATGAGGCTTACGCTAAGAACCTCAAGGTGATGGACCTCACAGCATTCACCATGTGCAAGGAAAACAACATCCCGATGCTAGTGTTCGATATGAACACCAAAGGCAACCTCATAAAGGTTTTGAACGGAGAAAAAATCGGAACGATAGTGACGAAATAAAAAATATTTTGTATTTTTGTCCCGAAAATTTTAAGAAAAATGACTGAAGAATCTCAATTTATTTTGGACGAAACGACTGAATCGATGGAAGGTGCCATCAAGCATCTCGAGTCGGAGTTTCAGAAGATCAGAGCAGGCAAGGCAAGCCCTATGATGCTGCAGGGCGTGAAGGTTGAATACTACGGAACGCTTGTCCCTATTGAGCAAACCGCCAATATCGGCACCCCTGACCCGCGTCAGATTATCGTGATGCCGTTCGACAAGAGCTCAATCGGCGCCATCGACAAGGCCATCCAGGCCGCTAACCTCGGCTTCAACCCGAAAAACGAAGGCGACTTCCTGAGAATCCAGGTGCCGCCGCTGACAGAGGAACGTCGTAAAGACCTCGCCAAACGCGCCAAGACAGCCGCCGAAGAAGCGAAAGTGGGTATCCGTAACATCCGCCGTAACTCTAACGACGATGCTAAAAAGCTTGAAAAAGAAGGCGTTTCGGAAGACGAAGTGAAACAGCTCCAGGAAGAAATCCAGAAGCTGACAGATAAATTCGTGAAGAAAATCGATGATCTTTACGAACTCAAGCAGAAAGACATCCTGACAGTCTAGTCAAGAATATTCTCTAATGCCAAACCAAACAGCTTGTCGAGGGTGATGCCCATGCAGGCTGCTTGTTTTGGCATTATTGATGCCTCCGACATGCCTGGCACTATGTTAACCTCGATGAAAACCAGCTGTTTAGGCGTCATGATATAGTCGAAACGTGCGAAGCCTTTGCATTCGAACTTGTCGTAAAGCATCGCCGACGTAGCCTTGACCTCAATCTCTGAAACCTCATCCAACGCAGCAGGCGTGATCTCGTCCGACTTTCCTGCAGTATATTTTGCCTCGTAGTCGAAGAAGTCGTTTTTACTGACAACTTCGGTGATAGGGAACACCATCGTCTTGCCTTTGACCTGCATCACTGTGCATGCCAGCTCGCGGCCTTTCACAAATTTCTCGCACATCACCTGGTCGCCGGCACGGAAGGCGTCGTCGACGGCTTTCACGAAGTCTTCTTCGATCTTAACCTTGCTCACTCCGACCGACGAGCCGTTGCGCGTAGGCTTGACAAACAAAGGCAATCCCAAGGTTTTTATAATCTTCTTGGCATCATATTCCTCGCCTCTGTTGATGATGACCGAAGGGGAGACGTTGGCACCTGCCGCCGCCGCTATCTTTTTGCAGAAGTCCTTGTGGAAGGTGAGGGCCGAAGTGGTGAAATTCGACGAAGTGTAAGGCAGACCGAGCATCTCGAAGTATCCGAGAAGCTGTCCGTCTTCGCCCGGCACGCCGTGGATGGCATTGAAAACAGCGTCGAAAACGACCTTTTTACCCTTGACTTTTATCGAGAAATCGTTCTTGTCGACGTCGGTCTTGGTGCCGTCATCCTCGAGATGATACCACCTATCTTTCTGAATCACAATGACGTACGCATCGTATTTCTTTGGGTCGAGATGTTTCTTCACTACTTTCGCGCTACTGACCGAAATTTCATACTCTCCGGAGTATCCGCCACAGACTATTGCTATTTTTTTCATGTTTTATATAATAAAATTCAATAAAAATCATTATCTTTGCGAGTTCAAAGATACAAAAAACGACGTTATCGTCAACGAAAAAAATAAAAAAATGAAGGCATTTCGTTTTTTAAAAGATAAATGGTTTTATATCAGCTTGATAATCATGCTGTTAGTGGTTGTCGCCGCTCTCGAAATCACTTTTTCGGGACTGGCACGATTCACTCGTCATGGCACCGAGTTCCCGGTTCCTGACATGATTGGGCTGAATTACGACGAGGCCACCGAGATTTATCAAGACGAGTTCACCTTCATCCTTCTCGACAGCATCTACGTTAAGGATTTCCCCGAGGGCGCTGTGTATCAGCAGAACCCGAAGCCAGGCGCGATGGTCAAGAAGGGTAGGAATATGTATATCATCCGCACCTCCATCGCTCCTGAGATTGTTAAGATGCCGAATCTGCGTAATCTCTCGCTGCGACAGGCTATGGTGAGCCTTAACATATCCGGTTTGAAGGTCGACAATCTCGAGTTTGTCGAGTATTTCGCAAGAAATGCTGTCATCGAACAAAAGATAAAAGATGAAGTCGTCAACCCGAAGGATGACGTGGTGAAAGGCACTGCCGTGACGCTGGTCGTGGGCCTCGGAACCGGCAGTAAAACCACGAATGTTCCCGATTTGGTCGGAACCAATATCAACGACGTGAAAGACGTGATCAATAACGCCTCGCTGAACCTTGGCACCGAGATCTTCATCGACGACGGCGACCCTGCCCACCTCTTCGTGAGCCGCATGGAGCCATATTACTCACCCGAGGCCAAGGTTCAGCTCGGCTCGCCGGTGAATGTGTGGTATAGGTCGGATGAGAATTTCGACTTCGCCTGGTATAAACATGAGAAATTCCGCCGTGACTCCATTGCCGAGGCCTGGCGGTTGAAGCGCTACAGCTCCGACACGATACAGTATCTCATCGACAGTTTCAACTATGTCTTGCGAAACAGGTCGTTCTCTTATGACTCTGTCAAGCGGCTGAGAGACAAACAGATGCTGTTCAGCCCCTATCGAGGCGAGCCGATGGGAATCGATTTCTCGGAAGATAATGTCTTCAAGACTGAAGACGTTGATTATAAAATAGATACAAGTTATTTCTATGATGAATAAAAAAATAGTTTTCATAATATTATTAGCCGTTTTCTTCATCGCCGACGGCAACGCCCAAGAATATCTGACGGGCTTCGATGGCGGCATCCCCGAGGAAAATCAGGCGCTTTCGCGTGATGAGGTGGTCGTCACCCTGCCGTTCTTCGACGACTTCACCAAGCCAGGCCTCTATCCCGATGAGTCGAAATGGCAGAGAGGCAACGTCTTCGCCAACTCCAGCTTCCCGAAGATGCCGGTCAACTACCGGTCGGCCACCCTCGACGTCATCGACCGCTACGGAAAAGTCTACTCAAGAGGCAGCAGCAACCCCTTCATCGGCGACACACTCCTTTCAGTGAGGATTCGTCTCGACAGTCTTGACAATCAGGCACTTACACCTGCCGACTCGCTTTATTTCAGCTTTTACTACCAGCCAGGCGGCTTCGGCGACAGTCCCGAACGCGACGACTCGCTGGTGCTGCGCTTCGGCTATGGCTACGATGAGACGGTATTCGACACAGTTCTTCAGGACTCAGTGACATTGCGAAAAAGAGCTTGGCGACAGATGTGGGCCACAGAAGGACAGAGCTTCGAGTCTTTCGTCGACTCGCTCGGCACAAACGAATATTTCAAAAAGGTGATGATCCCAATCACCGACGAATGCTTCTTCCAGGAAGATTTTTATATCCTTTTCTTCAACTACGGAACGCTGCCGACCACAATGTATCCTAACGATAGGAGCAATATGGACCAATGGAATATCGACTTCGTTTATCTCGATAAAAACAGAAGTATCGTGCACGACATATTTCCTATGGTGAGCTTTACCAACACTTCACCGACATTCCTAAAGCGTTATCGTTCAATGCCTTACAAGCATTATAAAGATAATCCTATCAACGAGATCGACAATATCTTCAATATGTATCTCACCAACATGGATGCGCTTACTCATGAGGTGCGTTACTACTGCGAGGTTGAGGATAACAACTCCGATTGGAGCTATATGTACACCTCCGATCCGTTTGTAATCAACCAATATCAGAACGATGGCGTGATGAAAGACTCGGTGGTGATGGGCGATTTCATCTATCCGTATAACATGTCGGTCGACACCACGTCGTTCACCATCCGTCACTATGTCGAGGTCGTCGATGAGCACGGCAACGAGGTGGCAGGCGACTCAATAATAGTAAAACAAGGCTTTTACAACTATTTCGCCTACGACGACGGCACTCCTGAGATGGGCTACGGACTGGTTCCGGCCGATACCTACTTCGCGGCGCAGTTCAAGGTTACCCAACTCGACACGCTGAGCGGCGTGCAGATGCTTTTTAACCGCACCTTCAACAACGCCAACTTCAATTTCTTCGATATCGTAGTGTGGCGCGACAACAACGGTAAGCCTGGCCAGGTGATTTATACCCTTGAAAATCAAAGGCCTAAGTGGGACGATAACACGTTTTACGGCTTTTCAAACTATCTCTTCACTGAGGTGGTGAAGGTCAACACCACTTTCTACGTTGGAATACGTCAGCAATATAACAAATCGATAAATATCGGCTTCGACTCGTCGAAAGATAACCATCAATATTGCTTCTACGACGCAGGCGATGGCTGGAAGAACACTGCGTTCCCAGGCTCCTTCATGATCAGACCTGTGATGGGTACAAACCCTTATTTTATTGGCATTGAAGAGAATCAGGAGAATGCCGGTAAGATGGCACTTTATCCTAATCCGGCAAGCAATGTCGTGCGTATCGAAGGCGTCGACAATGAGATGGCCAATGAAATCGTTATTTATGACCTCGCAGGTAGAGCTGTTAAGAAATATCAATATTGTAATGAATTGAATATCAATGATTTACAAAATGGTGTTTATCTCTTGCGTGTAATAATGAATGATGGTTCTTTTGAAACGTCTAAGTTATTGATTTCCAAATAATTAAGATATGTCGGAAGATTTTGTAGGCGTTCTTGGAGACAACACTGAGGAGAGTACTGAGCTTTTCGAGCATTTTCGTATTGTTGCCGATAAAGGTCAGACCCTCACCCGTGTTGATAAGTTCCTGCAAAACCGACTGGAAAATGTTTCCCGCAACAGAGTTCAGAATGCTGCAAAGGCAGGCAGTATCCTTGTCAATGACAAGCCGGTGAAGTCGAATTACAAGGTGAAGCCTTTCGACGTTGTCACAGTGGTGCTTGCTTATCCGCCTCGCGAGATCGTCATCACCCCTGAAAACATTCCGCTTGACGTGGTTTACGAAGACGACGACGTCATAGTGCTGAACAAACAGGCAGGCCTTGTGGTGCATCCAGGTCATGGTAACTTCGACGGCACCTTGCTCAATGCTTTGGCATATCATTTTAAGGAAAACGGCTCGAAAGTCGACAACGGATTCGGATATCTGGTGCATCGCATCGATAAGGATACCACTGGCTTGATGATTGTGGCGAAGAATGAGACGGCTCAAACAGTGTTGGCGGCGCAGTTCTTCGAACATTCCATCACTCGTCGCTATCAGGCTCTCGTTTGGGGCGATTTCGCTGAAGACGAAGGCACCATCGAAGGCAACATCGGACGTTCGGTGCGCGATAGAGTCGCCATGGCGGTCTATCCCGACGGCAGCCAAGGTAAGGAAGCAGTGACGCATTACAAGGTGTTGGAGCGTTTCAACTACGTCACCTTGGTGGAATGCCGCCTTGAGACGGGTCGCACTCACCAGATACGCGTGCACATGCAGTATGCCGGACATCCTTTGTTCAACGACGCGCTCTACGGCGGCGACCGCATTCTGAAAGGCACCACATTCTCGAAATACCGCCAGTTTATCGATAACTGCTTCAACGAGATACCGCGTCACTGCCTGCATGCCAAGGTGCTGGGCTTCGTGCATCCTACGACAGGAAAAGAGCTCTATTTCGACTCCCAGCTGCCGTCGGATATGCTAGCGGTGCTCGAGAAATGGCGTAATTATTTAAAGACAAGAACAGAAGAAAATTAAACGATATGATAGTAATCACAGGCGCAGCCGGTTTCATCGCTAGCGTTGTGGCGGGATGCCTCAACGAGCAGGGCAGGGAAGACCTCGTCCTTGTCGATGACTTCTCAAAAAAACAGAAGGAAAGAAACTATATCAACAAGAAATATCAGCTTCTATTAGACAGAAAAGAACTTCATAACTGGTTGAAAATCAATCACGACAAGGTCGATTTCGTGGTGCATCTCGGCGCTCGCACCGACACCACCGAGTTCGATTGGAATGTGTTCATCGAGCTGAATGTCGACTACACTGAGAAGCTGTGGGCGTTATGCGCCGAATATCAGATTCCACTCGTATATGCTTCATCAGCAGCGACTTACGGTGGAGGAGATCTGGGCTACAACGACAGCCACGACGTCGTCGAGAAGCTGCAGCCACTCAATCCTTACGGCCGCTCGAAAAACGAGATCGACAAATGGATTCTCAAACAAGAAAAATGTCCTCCGTTCTGGGCAGGACTGAAGTTTTTCAACGTCTACGGTCCTAACGAATACCACAAAGGCCGCATGGCATCGGTGATTCTGCATTCGTTCCATCAGATCGAGGAATGCGGCGAGGTTAAGCTGTTCCGCTCACATCGTCCCGACTTCAAAGACGGTCAGCAGCTCCGCGATTTCATCTACGTGAAAGATATCGCATCAGTCATCCTCTTCCTGATTGAGAAACGTCCCGAAAGCGGTCTCTATAACCTCGGCACAGGCCACGCTCGGTCGTTTTACGACCTCGCGTACAACACCTTCAAAGCGATGGGAAAGGCTGTAAATATTAAGTTTATCGACACTCCGCTCGATATCCGCGACAAATACCAGTACTTCACCGAGGCCAACATGACAAAACTCCGCAAGGCAGGGTACGACAAACCGTTCACCAGCCTCGAAGACGGTGTCTTTGATTATGTCCAGAATTATTTGATGAAAAATAGGACGTTCTAAAGGGATTTCTGTTTCTCCGCTAGTTTCTTATCCAGATCGGTTAAGAATTCCTTCGCGTCATTGAGCGTGCGGATCATCATGGCGTTCTCCTCGAGCTTGTCGAACTTGGTCTTCATGGCGTCTTTCGCGCCTTGGATGGTGAATCCTTTCACCTTCACGAGCTGGTATATTATCTGCAGATAGCGCATGTCGCGCTCGGTGAACAGTCTGTTGCCCTTGGTGCTCTTGCGCGGACGCAGCACTTCAAACTCACTCTCCCAATAGCGTATGGTTGATGTAGGGACGTCGAACGTCTTCGCTACTTCACCGATTCGATAATATAACTTCTTGACTTCCATGATATTAATCCATTGTCATTGATGGTCTTTCCGACAACTCAAGAATCTTGTCGTATTCCTCCGGCGTCAGGTCGTTGAAGAAGAAATTGACAGGATTTATAGCTTTGTCGTTTTTAATCACCTCATAATGCAGATGCGGAGCCGTCGACTTACCGCTGTTGCCCATGTCCGCTATATGTTCGCCGCGCTTCACCTTCTGTCCTTCCTTCACATAAGCCTTGTTGATGTGGGCATATCTCGTCTTGTATCCGTATCCGTGGTTTACAATGATGTTGTTACCGTAGCCGCCATTACCTTTAATCACTTTTTCCACCACGCCGTCACCAGTGCAATAGATATGTGTGCCGATAGGTCCCGCAAAGTCGATGCCGCTATGCAGCTTCTGAACCTTGTAGAACGGATCGGTACGATAGCCGTAATGCGAGGAAATCCTGTAGATATCGACATCTTTCACCGGCATGATGGCAGGTATGCAACTCAGCATCAAGGCCTTGTTTTTAGCCATGTTATACACGTCGTCGAACGACTTCGACTGAACGTTGATCTGACTCTCCACGATGTCGATTTTCTTCGTGATATCAGTCACCATATTCGAGTTGGCATAGCCGCCAAGCGCCTCATAACGGTTGGTGCCGCCATATCCGGCCTTTCTCACTGATGAAGGGATAGGCTCGGCTTCGAAAATCATACGATAGATGTTATCGTCACGATCCTGCATCTCGCTGAGCAACGCGTTGATGTTGTCAATTCTGTCGTTAGCGATGTCGTATTGAAGCTTAAGATATTCGATTTCACGGGCTTGCATGCGCTCTTTTGGCGATCCTATAGTGTTTTGGATGAGCGCAACAGTGCCATAGCCAATAATTCCGGCAACAAGAATGAAAAGCAACACCTTCCCGATACGCTTCCTTGTCGAAGGCGTATACTCTTCATAATCAAGAGTTTGCGGGTTGTAGATATACTTTTTTGTCGCCATTATTTTTAGTTATTTATACTCAATAACGAAAAAATATCGTTTTAAACGTGCAAAATTACAAAAAATTCTTTAAATTTGCAAACTTTTTTATAGAAAAAATGAATTAATCATGAAAGCAAGCGAAATTCGTAAGAGCTTTTTAGAGTTTTTTCAGTCGAAACAACATCTCATTGTGCCTTCCGCACCTATAGTCGTGAAAAACGATCCCACCTTGATGTTTACCAACGCAGGTATGAACCAGTTTAAAGATGTCTTCTTGGGCAACAACCCTCGAAAAGCGCCGCGCGTGGCCGACATCCAGAAGTGCCTCCGCGTCTCAGGTAAGCATAACGACCTCGAGGAAGTGGGCCGCGACACCTACCATCATACCATGTTCGAGATGATGGGTAACTGGTCGTTTGGCGACTATTTCAAGAAAGAAGCCATCGCATGGGGCTGGGAATTCCTCACCGACGTGATGAAGATCGACAAGGACAAGCTGTATGTCACAGTATTTGGCGGCGATGAGAAAGATGGAATGGCTCCTGACCAAGAAGCTTACGAGTTTTGGAAAGAACACGTCGATGAGTCGAGAATCATCTACGGCTCAAAGAAGGACAACTTCTGGGAAATGGGTGAGACTGGCCCTTGCGGACCTTGTTCGGAGATTCATATCGACATCCGCGACGATGAAGCTCGCAAGAAAATCAATGGTCGCGACCTTGTAAATAAAGACGACCCGGAGGTTATCGAGATTTGGAACCTCGTGTTCATGCAGTATAACCGCCTCGCTAACGGCAGTCTCGTCGACCTTCCGGCGAAGCACGTCGACACAGGCATGGGCTTCGAACGTCTCGTCCGCGTGATGCAAGGCAAGAAGTCGAACTACGACACCGACGTCTTCACCCCGATTATCAATGAGATTTCGCAGCTTTCAGGCATAGAATATGGCAAAAACGAGAAGGCTGACATCGCCATGCGCGTCGTCGCCGACCACCTGCGCGCTGTGAGCTTCGCCATCACCGACGGCCAGCTGCCTTCGAACAACGGAGCAGGCTATGTGATCCGCCGAATCTTACGTCGTGCCGTGCGTTATGGCTATACATTCCTGAAGTTTACCGAACCATTCGTATATAAACTGTTGCCGGTTCTCGTCCGCGAGATGGGCGAGCAGTATCCTGAGATAAAAGCTCAAGAGAAGCTTGTCACAAAGGTGATTTTCGAGGAAGAAGCATCGTTCCTGCGCACTTTGGCGCTGGGAATCAAGCGTTTCGAGAATTATGTTGAGCAAAATAAAGGTGCAAAACTCATCGACGGCGCCTTTGCCTTCGAGCTGTTCGACACCTACGGCTTCCCGGTCGACCTCACCAACCTCATGGCAGAGGAGAAAGGTCTCGAAGTTGATATGGAAGGCTTCAACAATAATCTTAAAGAACAAAAAGACCGCTCGCGTAAGGCAGCAGAGAAGATGTCGGGCGACTGGGTAGAGCTCGTTCATGAAGACAAACCTACCACTTTCGTCGGCTACACTGAGATGGAGTGCGAGGTTAAGATATTGAAATTCAGAGAGGTGGTCGCTAAAGGCAAGAAACATTTTGAAATAGTCCTCGACAAGACTCCGTTCTACGCTGAGATGGGCGGTCAGGTGGGCGATAAAGGCGTGTTAGTGTCTGAAAATGAGACACTTAACGTCGTCAATACCGTCAAGGAAAACGACTTGAGCATTCATATCACCGACGCGCTTCCACAGCAGCCTGAGGCAATGTTTACTGCTAAAGTCGACGTGGCACGCCGTCTGAAGATCGAGGCTAACCACACAGCTACACACTTGATGCATGCAGCCTTGAGACAGGTCCTCGGGACACATGTTGAGCAGAAGGGCTCGATGGTCGACGATGAGCGTCTGCGTTTCGACTTCAGTCATTTTGCAAAGATGACCGACGAAGAGATACGTAAGGTTGAAGCCATTGTAAATCAGAAGATTAGAGAAGACTTGCTGAACGAGACTGCTGTCGACGTGCCTATCGATGAAGCCCGTAACATGGGCGCGATGGCGTTGTTTGGCGAGAAATACGGCGACAAGGTTCGCGTGGTGAAGTTCGGCGAAGGCTACTCCTGCGAGCTCTGCGGCGGCACTCATATTCCGTCGACAGGCCGCATCGGAGCCTTTAAGATCCTTAGCGAAGGAGCTATCGCCGCCGGAGTTCGTCGTATCGAAGCGATAACAGGCGAAGCGGTGATCGAATATCTTGATAATCAGATAGATACACTCAATAAAATCAAAGGTCTGGTGAAGCAGACGGGTGACGTGGTGAAGGCTGTCGAGACACTCTCGGCACAGAACACCATGCTCCAGAAGAAGATCGAGTCGATGATGATGGCTCAGGCTGTGAGCGATGCAAAGATTGCATACAGCAAGGCTACCGATTGGAACGGACACAAGGTCGTAGTCGCCCGTATCGACGCCGACATGAACCAGATGCGTAACATCGCCTCGGCTTTGAAAGACATTGACGCTGAAGCAGTTGCCATCATGGGAGGCGTGTTCGAAGACAAACCCGCACTCTGTGTGATGCTTCCTCAGAGCCTCGTTGACAGTAAGAACATGGACGCCGCCGCCATTGTGCGTGAAGGCGCCAAAGAGATTCAGGGTGGCGGCGGCGGTCAGAAGACTCTCGCCACGGCAGGCGGCAAGAACGCCGGCGGCATCGACAAAGCCATCGAGATTCTTAAAAACAGCTTGAAATAATAGTGAAACGTCACATCGCCATACTCAGCGTCGTCATCGGAACATTATTGTTCCTTTTGGGTTGCTCGAAAAGCAACAGCGACACCATTGCCTTCGTTGGCAACGAGAGCGAGATGGTGACATGTTACGACATCTATCCTCAGCAGTTTTTCCCAACAGGCATGAGCCAAAACATTAAAGAAGGCCGTTTCCCGCCCGATGTCGTAGGTGAATTCGAGATGAATGGCGAATTCGTGGAATGTACTTACGAGTTTTACAACGGCAACTATTATATGCCTGTGCCGGTAATGTCTCCTAAAACTATTAAAATAATCATCGAAGAACAGGTCAACGGTTTGGCTAAGCTGAGGTTCGCCACAAAGAGAAATGGCGAATATAAAAACTGGCATACCGTCGACGCCTATATCTATGGTGATGTCTATGCTCAATCGGGCAAGAACGATTTTATAATTTGTTATGAATATTTAGAAAACTCTGGAGATTTCAAATACGAAAGAGGAAATATCATAAAAGGTACAATCAGTGATGAAGGTATCAATGATATCCACGTGTGGTCGATTATTAAAGACAGAGATCCGAAAGAGGATAAGCCGATGATTTATAATTACAACGGCTACGAGCATTATCATGCAAATATAGCGGAAAGGCAATAATTTGATATGAAGAAACTATTGACAATATTGTTTTTTATCTTCTTGAGCTTTAATCTAACGGCTCAGGTTGACTATAGTTTCGGAAATATCAAGCATCGTCGCGACAGGGGAGTGGTTCCTACAATAGGCATAAAAGGCGGTTTGACGCATTATTACATGCATTTTGCCTACGAAAGATATAATAAACTGCCAAACGATTTCCTTCTGAATCCAGGTTATGGTCTTTATGTGGAATATCCGATCAAGAAAGCTAAGAAACTGAAGGGTCTGGCCATAGGCGGCGAGATTATGATGATTGAAAGAGGCTTCCAGAAGTCATTTGATTTCAGAGGCGATATGCCGGAAGTCGACCGAATCAAAGCCAATTATATCGATATCAGAATTCCGGTAACTTATTATATTCATCAGGCCAACCTGCTGAGTCCATACGTCTTCGTGGCTCCCGATTTCGGTATCTGCTATGGCGGCGAGTTCTCAAAGACTTTCAAAGATAATCCTGAGCTCAACAATTCCGTCGATATCTCAAAATCAAACGCTATGCGCTCATACGACATCAGCCTTGCAGTCGGTGCCGGTTTGAGGTATAACATTCATTTTCAAGTGTTTACCTTGGTCTTGAAGCTCGATGGAAGTTTCAATCTCGGCTTGTTGAACACCAATGGGGCATCCAACTTGACCTATGTCGACCAAATCGCTTATCATGTTAAGAATGACAGTCGTAAAAACAGAGGTTTTGAAGTGATGTTCAGCATTGGCGTGCCGCTGAAATTCAACTTCTTACACGACTCGTGCTGGGGCTGGAAATAGTCTTTATTTGTTGAGTACGAACTTCTTCGTAACAACGAAATCGTCTCCCGTAATCTGTACCAGATACAATCCGTTGGCAAATCCGTCCATCGAATAATGCGTCACGTTGCTGCTTGTCTCGCTCATAATCTGGTCGATCAACATTCCGTTATAGCTGTAAATGCTGATGATGAGCGGTGTAGTCACCACAATGTCGTTGTATCCGATATACAACTCACCGTTCGATGGGTTAGGGAACACGCTGATTACCTTGTCGTAATTGATCTCATTGACCGACACTCCATGGTCGTAGCCGTCGGTGTAGATGAATTTTTCTGAAATGGTCACTCCGCATTCTGTTCGAATGACACATTTCAGCAATGCGTTACCTTCCTCGTCGATTGAGACGTAGGCTTTATTTTTATCAATATTATCCTGATATACTAACCACGATGAGGTCGAAACAGTTCCATCGACGTGATTCGGAGTGTCGTAATAGCTGTATATTTCCCAAGTATATTCTGCATTTTCGACATTATAACCGTGCAGACTCGATACCTGAACGTTGTATTCGTAGATGTAAGGCATGAAATCGACACCCGGGACCACTTGGGTTTGACCGATTAAGGTGTTGTTGACGCTCGGACGTTCATAAATATCGATATTTATACTCTTTTCGATACTATTGTTTGTCATGTCGTCGATGCTTTCATCAGTAATGATGCAGGTATACGAATGATTATATATGTTCGGATAAACATTCGTCGACTGCGAATATGGGTCGCTATAATATGATTCCGGGATCCAATGATATGAGAAATTACCTGTTCCGCCGTCAGGATGTGCCGTCAGCATCACCTCGAAGTCTTCGCAGATAATATCCTCGCTTGCTGTTATATAGCTGTTATCCAGCGCTTTGAATACTTTTACCACAATACTGTCTTCGTTGGAGCAGCCGCTTGACGATGTTATAGTCGCAGTAAATTTGGTGTTATCGTTTTCTGGCAGGTTAATGGTCAGAGCCCTTCTGTGATTCTGATCGAGGAAGTCGTTGATAAGTTCAGCAGGCTCCCACGAATATGTAGCTCCCGCCAGTTCGTTCATCGTCAGATAAACCTGAGTGCCAGCAAGAACATGGTATGTGTCGTATGTAGTGCCGTTGTCTTCAACATACGCCACGGCTTCAGGAATCTCATGTACGATGATCTGCGGCGCTGTGGCGGTATACGTGTGATTGTCGGTGTCGGTGATGGTGCAGGTGAACGTCGTCGAAGCAGTCAGCTCCTTCGTCGTGATGGTCTGCTGGCTGTTTGAGCCTTCAATCTTATCGGCCGGCTGCCAGTTGAAGTTGTATTGCTCGCTGCCTCCCGATGGGACGATCTTCAGCGATGTGTACTCTCCTGAGCAAAGCTCCGACAAGCCTAATATCTCGACACTTCCAAACAGCGCGTCGCCCACGGCGAGGGTGAACTCGTTCGAGTCGGAACAGCCGTTTTTGCTCACTGTCACGTAGAATGTGGTGGGCACGGTGAGGTTGGTGGTGGTGATCTGATGAGTGCCCTGTCCGGATTGTATCAGATTGGCCGGATCAGAGCTCCAGATAAATGTCGCTCCTGCCATCTCGGGCACCGACAAGGTTGTCGACATGTTGTAGTTGACATGTGGAGGGTTTGGGCCGCTTATCGTGGCGTCAGGGATTGGGTTGACGGTAATGCTTACTGACTGCGACAGTGTTGTGTGTCCGTCGGAGGCGGTGCAGGTGAATGTCGTCGTCCCAATGGCTGGATGCGCCGTGGTGTTGGCTGAGTTGGGGTAGTCAATCTGGCAAGCTGGCGTCGATGTCCATGAATAGGTGTAGTTGCCGTATCCTCCTGTGGCTATGGCCGTGAGGTTAGGCACGGCGTCGCCGTCGCAGAAACTGGTGCCGTCGCTTGACACCGTCACACCAAACTCATTCCTGATCTGGATGGTCTTGGTCTTGGTGTCTTCGCAGTTGCCTTCGTTGCCGCCTGTTATTGCCACGGTGTACGACACCTGATAATCGCCCGGATTAGTGTATGTATGCGTCGGATTAACCGAGTTACTCGTCGAGCCGTCGCCGAAATTCCACAGTCTGGTTGTGATCTCACTCGTATGTCCCGTCGGCGTTGTCGTCTCAGTGCCCGTAAACTGCACAGGCTGTCCGGCGACGGCCTCGGTATTGTTGAAGTTGGCCGTGACATTAGGAAGTACGAACACATTCAAGCTTTCCGTGCCGCTCTGGGTACCTGCTGTCACGTGACATGAATACAATCCAGCCATGTTGAGTGTGGCATTGTTACGCGTCCATGTTCTGCCGTTATGTGTCTGGTTGTCGGGACTGGTCCAAGTGTACGAGGCGCCTTCAATCACATTGGCTTCAAGCACCAGATTACTGCCGTAACAAGGGGTGTTGGCGGTCAGAAATGGCTCCAAAATCGAGCAGTCGGTGGTACCAGGACCGGAACCTTCTTGCTTAGTAAATGATATTCTACAATTTTGTTGCGAAAAGTTCGTAATCAACAAAATGTAATATTCACCATTTTCAGGCATGTGGTAAACGACGTTGCCATGGCTGTGCTGATGGCCGCTTTGATAACCCAAATAAGCATTCTCGGAATAACTTGCCGAATAGCAGCAGTCGATAATCTTATTTGCGGTAAGCTGTGCCACACAAGGCGATGTCGGGTCGGTAAAAGGTCCCCAAAGGCAAAAATCGATGTCTCTCTGCGCGTTTGTATTAGGGTCGCGACCTTCCATGTGGATGATAAACTGTCCGGGAGTGTTAATTCTCATGTGGAACCAGGCCGGACAAGGCTTTGAACCTAGACAACCTATGCTCGGAATGTTTTCGTTTACCGAGTTGGCTGGAGCCATAAAAGTGATGATTTCAGAAGTGCAAAATGGGTCGGAGTCGGCACAATGTGAGTTGACGGTTATGCCTCTGTCGGTCTCAAGCATGATGTCGAGAAGCATTGAAGTTACAAATTCTTCCGGCAGATACGCTTTTGCGAAAGGAATGAAATCGTCTAAATCATACTTGTCCAAATCGCTGAAGTTAGTACGCAGATTGGCAAGATAATTGTCGATATTTTCTTCTGATTTTATCTTAAATAAGCCGTTGGCTTTGCCTTCAGATATCTCAAATCTATTGTCGTTATATAAATTATAAACCGTGTAGAAGCGCTCATGAAAGGCATAATTTGTGATGTCCAACTCAATCGAGCCATCATCCTCAACGGTATAAAAATTCTTGAAATCCTGAGCTTTTACTGCTATTGACAGCAATAATGCCAAAACGATTAAGATTGTTTTTTTCATCTTTTGCAGATTTGTGATTAATCCAACCTACAAAAGTACAAAACTTTTTTCAAAAAAGCAAATATTTTTTTACTTTCCGACTTCTAACTTAAGAAAGTCAACGAGTTTTTGGACAGCTCTTCCTCGATGCGAGATCTTGTTTTTCACCTCCATCGGCATCTCCGCAAAGGTCACATCATAGCCGTCAGGTTGGAAGATAGGGTCATAGCCGAATCCGCCAGCTCCGTGTTCCTCTTCAAGGATACTGCCATTTACAATTCCTTCGAAGAAATATTGTTTTCCATTGAGATTCAATGCGATAACGGTTCTGAAACGAGCTTTTCTGTTCTTTATTCCTTTCATCGCGGCAAGCAGCTTCACTACATTGTCGTGATACGAGCAGCCTTCGCCGGCATAACGCGCCGAATACACCCCTGGAGCACCGTTTAAGGCCTCGACTTCCAAGCCTGTGTCGTCGGCAAAACAATTCAGATGATAATTATTTGTCACGAAATCGGCTTTTATCTTCGCATTGCCCTGCAAATCGTCGGCATCTTCAACGATATCGGTCTCACATCCGATGTCACGTAGTCCCACGACCTCGAAATCCTTTAAAATATTCTGAATTTCAGCTATTTTATTTTTGTTATGACTAGCAAAAACCAGTTTCTCTTTCATCTTTAAACTTTTAAACTATAACATCCCATTTAATCGGTGCTATATTATTATTAATAAGGTATTGGTTTGTCTGTGAAAAATGCTTGCATCCGAAGAATCCGCGGCTTGCTGAGAGCGGGGAAGGGTGCACGGTCTTTAAGATAAGGTGCTTGCTATGGTCGATGAGGCCTTCCTTGGCGATGGCATAGTTGCCCCAGAGCAGAAACACCAGATGTTCCTTCTTCTCCGAAAGCGCGCGTATTGCGGCGTCGGTAAACTGCTGCCAGCCTATGCGTGCATGCGATGCTGCCATGTTGGCTCTCACCGTCAGCGAAGCGTTCAAAAGCAAGACTCCTTCGTCGGCCCACTTCTCGAGGTTGCCGTTTTGGGGTATCGGCATCCCGATATCGGTGTGAAGCTCTTTGAAGATGTTCTGCAGGCTCGGCGGTGGCTGAATGCCGTCGGGAACCGAGAATGCCAGGCCATGCGCCTGTCCGATGCCATGATATGGGTCTTGACCCAAGATCACCACCTTCACCTTATCGAAAGGTGTGCGGTTGAAGGCATTAAAAATCAACGGAGATGGCGGATACACCACGTATTTGCGCTTTTCGTCTATCAGAAACGTCTTGATGCCGGCGAAATAGGGCGACTCAAACTCCTGTTTCAGCGCCTCATACCATCCTTGCTCGATGACAGGCTTCTTGATTTCTACCATGGTGAAAATATTTTTTTGTTTTCGTGTACAAAATTAGAAAAAAAATCGTTTCTTTGTAAACGGAAATTAATAATAGTATATATGAAGAAGATAGCAGTGTTATTGGTGGTGGTTTTCACTCTCGGAGTGTTGCTCTCAGCATGCCAATCATCATCGAAATCGACATGCCCTGCATACGGCGAACATCAGCAGTATCAGAGGGAAAACGTGTATTAAAAATTTTTTGTTTTTAATAAAAAAAAGGCTCCCAATCGGGAGCCTTTTTCTGTGATTTTTCCGTTATTAGTACACTAAGAACTTGGCTGTCTCAGACTGGCTGCCGGCCTGTACGCGGATGATATATGTTCCGCTTGTCAGGTTGCTGGCGTTGAATGTCAATGTCTGTTCGCCTTGTCCGTAATATCCGAGTTCGCGGTTAGCTACCATGCGGCCTGCGAGGTCGTAGATCTGATAGCTTACGTTGGCGCTTTCGCTGAGCGTTATGTTGATGTTGCCATTGTCCTTAACAGGGTTAGGATAGATGTTCAACTGTACGCTGGCTGTCTCTTCGTTCTCGATAACGCTGAGGTCGCCGCCTTCCTTGTATGTTCCGCATGAGAGGATACCTGCGCCGTATGTGGCTGCATAAATCATACCTTCATTGTGGATACCAGGATAAACTACGTAAGTAGGATTACCCATCTCATCCAGGAGAATAACGATGACGTCATCGTGATTCTTCATGATGGCCTGTTTGAGATCCATGACCGGGCATGTGACGTTGCCTGACAGTGCCCATGATGTGCCGTTCTCGGATACGTAGACGCCGTGTTCTGTACCAACGACGTACAAATCGGTGCTCTTCTCAATAATGCTTGAGTAAACCGGAACTGCCGGGAGACCTGTTGCTGCTGTGAATGTAGCACCGCCGTCATTTGAAATGTACACGTAGTTGGTGTTACCGTAGTTACCCAATGTCACGAGGATATTGTTGCTGTTCGACGGATTCACTGAAATGCTTGTGATAGAACGACCGGCAAATGTCACTGTGTCGGTTGTCATAGTTACGACAATGTTAAGTTCATCGTTAACATCGGCCTGTTCAGCTGCAAATGCTTCGTTGATGTGGTCGAACTTGTAGAAGTTACCTTCGACTGTTCCGACGTAAGCTGCTGTACCGTCTGAGGTCATGGCTACTGCTGTCGGGAGACCTTCGATGTCGCTCATCTTGAACCAATCGGTTGGCTTGCTGAAGAGGAGAGCGTCTCTTGTCATGTAAGCTGCACCTTCCACTGCAACGACATAGTTTGTCTTGAGAGGATCGTGCAAACCTCTGATTGTATCACCCACAATCCACTGGTAACCGCCATTTGGATCAACGTGAGCGTCGTCGTGTGGAGGCTCTGGCAATGTGTATTGGATAGGATAACCACCTTGTTTACTGTAGTAGCATGTCACCTCACCAGCTTTGGCCTCACGTCTGATTGCCAGCCACAGAGTGTCGAAGTTGATATTGTTGGTGTACAGGTAGTCGTGCATGATGTGATAGATGAACAACGATGCGCCGCCTGCTTCGTAAGCAATGGTATCTTCGCTGATTCCCGGATCAAAGATATGATATTCCTGATAGTAACGCAATGTATCGTTTTCCCAAGCATAGATTGTTCCGTTTGTGCAGAACACGGTGGTGTCGACGATGAATATAGTGTCGATAACATCAAGTGTATCAACAGGGAGGAAGTATCTGTCCAGAATCTCCAAAACACTTGTTGAATGGTGATCATCATTATATGTCTCGAAGTATGCGAATGGGGTCTTGAATGCATTGGCGTTGGTGATAACCGGACCATCTTCGCCTTCGAAGTTACCGTCGAAGTCAGTAGCAGCCGTCTCTGATCTGAAGATAGGTGTTGAAAGATTACCTGTTGCAGAAACGAAGAAGATGTAAGGGTTGATTGTTGATATTGCGCAAGGACCGCCGGCATACGACTCGTCGAAGTAACTTGCATAATAACCGTTATTGGTAATATGTGGAAATGCCACTTCACCGGTTGTCGTGTTGTTGACGTTTTCATTGTTGGCCAGGAAGATTGTACCATGGTCAAGACTGCCACCGAGAATATACGACTCGCCGCCGATACCTACTGTCATCATACGTGCCGGAGAGGTGTGTTCGTCTTCTGTGATGAAGTAACGGTTGCCACTCTTGTATGAGTAGTTTTGCTCATAATATTCACCTTTGTAAATACCGCCGTTCGTGCCCACGAAGAACACGTCAGGATTTGTTGGGTTGAATGCGATTGTCTGGATGCCTCTGTGCAGGTAAATGTAGCGGTTCCAAGCAATGGCTGTGTATTCGTCGGTGAAATATTCTGAAATCTGTAATGGTCTGTAGCTGTTGACGCCTTGTCCTGTTTCGTCTTCAAGCATCCAGAGGTTGTCTGAACCAACGAGGAGCTTTCTTGGATTGTTAGGATAAACAATCATGAAGCCTTCATAGTTGGCGTTTTTAGCGAACATAGGATAGATGTTTGTTCCCGCTATAGCGATTTCCCATGTGTTACCGCCGTCGGCTGTGAAATAGATGTTGCCTGTTGTATATGCGCCTGCGCTACCGGTAAGGTAGGCGATGTACATGAAGTTGGCATCTGTTGGCGACATGGCGATGATCTTCATGTTGCTGTTAGCTGCGATACCATCGGTAACATTGACGAATGCTGCGCCAGCCTTTGAGAGGAAAACATTTGAAGTGTCAGCAGCGAGAACGTCACCGTTGTTGTTCGACTTCACGCTTCTGAAGTTACCTTGGCAAGCGTTGCTCCATGAAGCGCCGTTATCGGTACTCACCATGATACCTGCAGGTGTAGCTGCATAAAGCTTACCATTAGTGTATGTCATCTCGTTGACGTAGCCCCAGCCGTTGGTAGCTGTAGGAGTGGTTGCCTCGAGGAGCTCAGGTGTTGTTGAACCTGCAGCCATCTTGTACACGCCGCTGCCGATGAAACTTGCGTCATAGCCGAGAACTGAAAGGCCGTTGAAATTCTGAGCGTCGCGACCGTCACCAGTGCCGATGTAAATGTTGCCGTTAGCATCACTCACCATGCAGCTGATAGGCAGACTCAAGTTGGAGATCTGCTTGAATGTGATGCCACCGTTGGTGGTCTTGTAGATGCCGCCACCCATGGTGCCAATCACCACTGTGCCGTCAGCATTGTAGACAACACCTTTTGTCAGTCCGCCGAAGTTGTCCGGACCGGCACATACCCAATCCAAATTGGCATCTCTGTTTGTTGCTTGAGCAGCTCTCTGACCGGCAATTAAGTCTGCCGGGTCGATCAAACCGGTCTCCTGATTTGCGCGAATGCTCTTCATAAATGAAGAAAATGTAGCTTTTGAACCAGTCCTCGGAGTGTATTTTCCTTGGATTCCAGCAGCATTAGCCACGATACTTGCTTGAGCTAACACTATGGTTATCAAAAGCATACTTAACGGTAAAAATCTTTTTTTCATATCACGTAATTTAGACATTAATTCAAATTTAATATGCACTATTTTTAGGGTTCAAAAATACAACATTTTTTTGAACCACACAAATATTTTAGGAAAAAAATTTAATATTTTTTCTCCCAAAATCCTAAAATAGTTATTTTAAATGCCTAAAGTGCGATAAATCAATACTTTATGGATGAAGAAGAAGGGAGCCAGCCGACACTTCCGTCGGCAATCTTTATTTTATCCCAATCGCCGTCCTTGTCGAGAATGGTTACTTTTGTGCCTTCATGCAGCACAAACAGGTCGACACCGGTTGACGAAGGTGAACTTTTTACAGTGATAGTCGGCTTCATGATGATAGCCTCGTTTCGCTCGTTGAGATATTGATATTTCTGGAAAGCGATGATGCCGCTGCATATCAACAGCAAAATCATAATGATTCCTAAGAAAAACGTGGCTTTTTTGCCTCCCGAAGTGCGGGCCGTGAGATACAGATACAACAGCAATAAAAAGATGCCTAAAATCACCAGCGTGACTGTAGCCCAGCTGTTGGCAGTGAGCATGTTTCCGAGGTTGCGCCACCATTTGGTGACAAAGAAAACCGGCAACGGCTCGATCTTATCGGTGACGAGCGCGTTGGCAATGACCAGATTCTGCCTGATGTCCTCGTCGGTAGGGTCGAGTTTCAAAGCCTTTTCGTAGTTGAGGATGGCCATCGGATAATTCCTCATTTTGAAGTAAGTGTTACCGATGTTATATAATAAAGGTGCCGAGACAAAACCGTCCTTCAAGATGCCTTCGTATATCACCAGAGCGGTGTCGTATTTACTCTCATTATAATAGAAATTGGCTTTCATAAACTCTTGATTCTGAAATACTTGTGCCTTCAAACCAACAGCCGAAACCATCAAAACTATTAAAAAATATATCCTTTTCATCTTACAAATTCTTTTCTGCTTTAGTTATAACTTCAATGCCTTTCTGATACAAATCATCCATTTTCTTATCAGGATCGCCTGGGGCGAAACGCGCAAACTCACAGCTGTTGAGCAGGTCAATGAATTGATTTACAATGTCTTCGGGCACATTCTTGCTGCTCATCATCTCCCTGACGGTGTCCATCGAGAGCTGCGAACGCGAGATGTTGAGCTTGTCGGAAATGTAGCCCCATAGGGCCTGCGACAACTCCTCGTAGAAATGATTTTGATCTTTTATCTTCAGGTAACTGTATGCGTTTTTCAGTCGTTTTTTGGCTATCTTCGTCGCCTTTCTGTTTCTCACCAGCACCTGATTTTGGTTGAATTTATTGATTTTCTTGTGCAAAATCATCGCGATGGCGAAAAGTGCTATCATCGCCGCTAAAATGATGAAATATAACGGCGATGCAAACAGCAGCATGCCGCTTCGGTGGAGGTCGGCGATGGCCTTGATGTGCGTGATGTCGTTGCCCACCACCTTGATGGCCTCCTGTCCGCCGGCATAGATTATGCCTGTGCTGCCTTCGTTGGCGCTTCTCTCTACATGGAGCTCATAGCCGTCGGATGTCAAAGTGGTGTATTTGCTCTTCGCAGGGTCGAAATAAGAGAACTCCATCGGATTAATGGTAAAGTCGCCCGAAACCCTAGGAATCACAACATATTCCGCGGTCTTGGTTCCACTTATTCCATATGAATTGTTCTTCGCGTTTGTAGTGATTTTCGGGTCGTAAACCTCGAAATCGGGCGGGAAGACAGGTCTTGGGATGTCCAGCAAGTCGATGTTACCCTTACCTGAAACGGTGTAGGTGATGGTGAAGGCGTCGTTCGACTTCATCTCGGTCTTGTCGATTCTCGAAGAGAATGTAAACTGTCCGACAGCACCTGTGAAACTGGCAGGTTTTTCGGACGTTGGCAACGCTTTGACCTCGATGTCGATGGGCTGCGACTTCATGTCTTTCTTCACGTTGGTGTACGATGTTCCCATCACGTCGCCGAAGAAGTTCTCAAACGGGTCGTAACCCTGCTGACGCTGGCGCTCGGTCCTGATCTGTGCCACGCAGGTGATGTCGAGCGGGTCGATGGTGAGAGTGCCGGCTTTTTGTGGTATCAGCACGATTTCCTGTATCGTCGCCACATGGTATTGCTGACCGTTTTTCACTATCGACGACTGCTGTAAAACGCCGTTGTTGTCGGTCACGTCCTTGGTCCAGAAGCCCGAATATGACGGAGCCTTCGAAATCGACAGGTTGGAAATCGGGATGTTATAGTAAATCTTGTATGTCAGCATGATTTGCTCACCGAGGTAAGCGGTCTTCTTGTTTGGTGTAGCCTCAAGAAACACCTCGTCGCCAACGCTAGCCGAACCTGAGCCTCCCGAAGCCACATTGCTGCTCTTGCTCACAGTTACTGTGGTGGTCGTGCTTTTCACCTTTTTCTTGTTGACGGTGATTGTGGCTGCCGGGATGGTGAATTCGCCTTCCTTCAGCGCCCTCAGGTAATACGAATAGGTGAGGGTAGTGGTCTTCGAAGCCGAGCCGTTGATGATCTGTATGCTCGAACTTGTCGAATGGAATGGACCGCTGATGATTTCGAAGTTGACGAAATTCGGGGCCTCGAAGTTCTTGCCGTCGCCACTTAACTCGTACGACACCTGAAACTGCTCGCCCACGACGACCTGCTTCTTGCAAATCACCTTAAAACTGACCTCATCCTGCGCCATCAGCGGGAATAATGTCATCAATAACACTACTAATACACCAAACTTCTTCATTTATATCTCTAAACTTTAAACTTTAAACTAGATTCTACCAATCTTTCTGAATTCTACGTTTCTGCATCTTCATTGCCTTCGCCTCATTCATCTTATCCATAGTCTCTTTCTCTTGATTCTCAAGGGCTTGCAGCATTCGCTCGGCATCTTCTTTCGACATCTTCTGTTCCTGCTGTTGTTGCTGTTGTTGTTGCTGCTGGTCTTGCTGCTCCTCTTGATTCTGCTGCTGCTCTTCCTGCTGTTGCTGCTGTTCCTCCTGCTCCTGCTTACGCTGCTGCTGGTCTTTATTATCCTGATTGTCTTTCTTATCCTCGTTTTGCTGCTGTTGTTGCTGTTGTTGCTGCTGCATCAGCTTCTGACGGGCATACTCGAGGTTGTATCTCGCATCCTCGTCGTTAGGATTCATCTTCAGACAATTCTTATATGAATCAAAGGCTTCGGCGTATTTCTGCTGTTCCATCTGGCAGTTGCCGAGGTTGTAGTAAGCGTCGGCTTGCACGTCGTCGGGCACATTTCTGTCGATGATTTCCTGGAAACTCTTCGACGCTTCCTCGTAGTTTTTCTGCTGATAATAAGCGTCACCGAGGTTAAACAGAGCTTTGTAGTTATATTTCTTTTCAAGCGAAGCTTTGTAATCCTTCTCCGCTTCAAAATAATTCTCTCCCTTATAGTTTCTGTTACCCATGCGTATCAGTCGCTCTTTGGTCTGAGCGTTTGATGCCACGAAGGTAAACAAAAACAGCAGTGATAACCCTATTTTAAATATTGTTTTCATTTTTCGGCTCAAAGAATTTAAATTTCGATTCCCATTTTCTCTTTCCTGAAGAAAGCAAAATCTCGATGATAAGTAAAACTATCGCGGCGCCCACAAACCACTGGAACTGGTCGTCGTAGTCGGTAAATACGTTTGCCTCGATTTCCGACTTCTCTGTCTTGTTGATATCCTCGTAGATCTTGTCCAATCCCACGTTTGAGTTGCTCGCCCTCACGTAGAGTCCGTCGCCAATCTCGGCAATCTGCCTCAAGATGTTGTCGTCGAGCTTGGTGATGATGGTGTTGCCTTCCTTATCCTTTTTGTATCCTATGTTTTTCCCGTATTTGTTGTACACCGGGATAGGGGCGCCGCTGTCCAATCCCATGCCGATGGTATAGATCTTGATGCCGCGCTTCGCTGCTTCCTGCGCAGCCTTCACCGCATCGCCGTTCTCGTGATCTTCACCGTCGGAGATGATGACTATGGCTTTGTTGTGCTCATCCTCGCCAAAGCTCTTGATAGCCAATTCGATAGCTCTTCCGATCTCGGTTCCCTGAGCAGGGATGAGGTTCGGGTTGACGGTCGAGAGGAACATCTTAGCGGCCGAATAGTCGGTGGTGATAGGCAGCTGCACGTAGGCGTTGCCGGCAAAGACCACCACGCCGATCCTGTCGCCGCCTAGCTTCGAGATGAGCTTGTAGATAGCCTGTTTCGAGCGTTCCAGACGGTTAGGGGCGATGTCTTCGGCAAGCATTGAGTTCGAGATGTCGACGCATAAAAAGATGTCGATGCCTTCACGTTTCACCTTCTCCATCTTCGAGCCCGACTGCAGGTTTGCCGCACCTATAATTAATAAAGCTGTGATCAGGTTGAAAAGTACAAACTTGGTGTTAGCCCGCGCCGACGAGAACATCGGGACGAGGAAACTCCTCAGCTTGACGCTGGCAAAACGTTCAAACTGTCTCTTGTTCCACAAACGAATCAGAACATAGATCGCCACCAGCACCGGAATCACCAGCAACCAGTACAGATACTGAGGATTTTCAAATCTTATGATGTTGCTATCCATTGTTTAATCCGTTAATGTTTTAAAAATAGTGTTTTTCAATATAAATCCAAGCAATAACAAGGCCAGACCCATCAAAACGAACGGCAGGAACTCCTCGTGTATGCGCGTGAATTCGTTGATTTCGATCTTCGAGCGCTCCAGCTGGTCGATTTCTTCGTAGATCTGCTCCAACTTCTCGTTCGACGTGGCGCGGTAGTATTTTCCGCCTGTCTCATCGGCAATCTGCTGTAGCAACGGTTCGTTGATGGTGACCTGTATCTGCTGGTACTGTATTCCGCCAAACGGTGTCTGCACGGGATATGGCGCTGTGCCTCGTGTTCCGACGCCTATGGTGTACACCCTGACGCCGAAAAGCTTGGCCATCTCGGCCGCTGTGGCCGGGTCGATGGAGCCCGCGTTGTTGTCACCATCGGTGAGCAAAATCACCACCTTAGAGACGGCTTCGCTGTCTTTCAGTCGGCTCACCGAGGATGCCAGACCATCGCCAATGGCGGTGCCGTCTTCGAGCATGCCGCACTTGAGGTCCTTCATCATGTTCAGAAGCATGCCATGGTCAGTGGTTAAAGGCACTTGCGTGAAAGTCTCACTGGCAAAGACCACCAGTCCCATCCTGTCTTCAGGACGGCCTTTCACGAAGTCGGCGCTGATGCTCTTGGCGGCTTCCAGACGGTCGGGCTTGAGGTCTTGGGCAAGCATACTGCTCGACAAGTCGATAGTCAGCACTATGTCGATGCCTTCGACGTTGATCTTCTGGTTCTTCGAGCTGCTCTGCGGACGCGCTAACGCTATGATTAACAATGCTAAAGCGCATATGTCGATGACAAAAAGTATGTGCCGGGCGTAGATGCGCCAGCTTTTCGGCATTCCCTTGAAGAAGCCTGTGTCGCTGAACTTCACGTAAGCCTGATGTTTCCTTCCGAGGAAGATATACCATACTATCAGCAATGGAATGATTATCAATCCATAAAGAAAGTATGACGATGCAAATTCTATCGAACTCATTTATTTTCCTCCTCTTTCTTCTTTTTCTCCTCTTGGAAATAAGCGTAGCTGTCTTCGACGAAGAGGTTGATGTCCTTAAACGACTGCTCGTTCTCATCTTTCGAAGGGTTGGCTTTCGCAAATTTCACCAAATCGGCAGTGATGAGCGTGTCTTGCAGTTTCATCTTCACGAAATCTTGAAGATCCAAGGCGTTTACCTCTTTCATGATCTCGTCGGTCGTCATCTCGACGGCATCGATTTCAAACTGACCTTCAAGATACTCTCTTGCGATGTCGGTCAAATCGGTATAATAATCCTTGACTTTCAATGAGTTCCACAGCTCGTTGTCCTTCATGTCGGCTAGCTTGGCTCGGGCTGTCACGATGGCAGGAACTGTAGGTTTTTTCTTTTCCACCACAACAGGTTGCTGGGTTTTTCTGTGTTGTTGCAGATAGTAAATCAGATAAAGTATTCCGATAACTGCTATCACTATCGCGGCCCAAGGCAGCGCTTCCTTTACGGTGATGTATTGCTTGATCACGCCGTTGATAGGGAGGAAGGCCTGTGTGGTGTCGACGGCTACCGTCTTCACATAAAGCTCTTTCTCCATGGTGTGAAGCTTATAGCGCACGCTGTCCTGCAAGCTTTTGCTGTAGTAGATGTCGATCTCCGGTACGTAGACGTAGCCGGTATCAAAGGTCGTCAGGGTGAGTTGCTGCTTCATCAGCACGTTGTCGCTGTTTTCGACAGGTGTGGTTGTCAGCTCGCCCTCTCTGATGATCTCGATCGACTTACTCAGTGTGTCGCCGAAGCGTTTCCAGTCGACGTTGTAGTCTTTCGGAACCGTCAGCAACAGCTGATAATCAAAAGGTTGTCCCACTAGTATGGTGTCGACGCTGATACGTCCTTTCAGCGACACGGCCTGTGCGTCACAGCGGATGCTGAATGCCGACATCATGCAGAACAACAATATGAAACAAAGTTTCTTCATCTTCTCGATTCTCTCCTTTTAAAAAGTTGCATAAGAGGCTTGACATAGTCTTCGTCGGTGTATATCAATGTGTTATCCACGCCGTTGTTGGCAAAAGTCTTGCTGAGGGCCGTCGTGGCATGCTGCACATATTTCTGATATGCCTGGTTCCAGGTGCTGGTCGAGGTGTCGACCCACAGCTCTTTGTCAGTCTCGTTGTCGCGGAACTTCACCAGACCTATCTTAGGTATGATGAGCTCGCGTTTGTCGGTGATTCTCAATGAGATAAGATCGTGTTTGCGCGCTGCGATCCGCATCTCCTGCTCGAATGGCTTGTTTGTCACGAAGTCGGAGATGAGGAAGGCTGTGGTGCGTTTCTTGATGGCGCTCGTCAGGAACTTCAGGCCTTCGCCGATGTCGGTGCCTCTGTGTTGAGGCGTGAAGGTCACAATCTCGCGGATGATACGCAGGATGTGGCTTGAGCCTTTCTTCGGCGGGATGAACTTCTCGATCTGGTCGCTGAAGAATATCACGCCCACCTTATCGTTGTTCTGAATCGCCGAAAACGCCAGCACCGCCGCGAGTTCCGCCGTGATGTCGCGCTTGGTGGCATCAACGGAGCCGAAGTCGTTGGAGCCCGACACGTCGATGAGCAGCATCACCGTCATCTCACGCTCTTCCTCGAAAACCTTGACAAAAGGCTTATGGAATCGCGCCGTGACATTCCAGTCGATGTTGCGGATATCGTCGCCATACTGATATTCGCGCACCTCGCTGAAGGTCATGCCTCGACCTTTGAACGCGCTGTGGTACTGACCCGAAAAGATGTGGTTGGTCAGTCCGCGTGTCTTGATCTCGATCTTCCTGACTTTCTTAAATAACTCAGTTGCTTCCATAATTTAGAATTACGGCACCTCTACGATGTTCAAAATCTCGTTGATGATATCTTCTGTTGTGATATTTTCTGCTTCTGCCTCGTAGGTCAGACCGATACGGTGACGCATCACATCCGGAGCCACAGCACGCACGTCCTCTGGGATGACGTAGCCACGACGTTTGATGAAAGCGTAGGCCTTGGCTGCCAAAGCGAGGTTGATTGATGCACGAGGTGAGCCGCCGTAGCTGATCATGCCGTTGAACTTCTTCAGCTTAAACTCCTCAGGGAAACGTGAAGCGAAGACGATGTCGGTGATGTAGTTTTCAATCTTCTCGTCAAGATATACCTCGCGGCAGACCTTACGGGCGTTGAGGATGTCTTTCGTCGACGTTACCTTGCGAACTTCAGGATAATCTTTGTTGATATTCTGGCGAAGGATCACTTTTTCCTCTTCTTTCTTCGGGTAGTCGATCACGACCTTCAGCATGAAACGGTCGACTTGTGCTTCCGGGAGCGGATATGTACCTTCCTGCTCGATAGGGTTCTGTGTTGCCATGACGAGGAATGGATCCGGCAAGGCGAAAGTGCTCTCTCCGATGGTCACCTGATGCTCCTGCATGGCCTCGAGCAATGCGCTCTGCACCTTCGCAGGTGAACGGTTGATCTCATCCGCCAACACGAAGTTAGCGAACACCGGGCCTTTTCTCACTATGAATTCCTCCGTCTTCTGACTGTAAATCATGGTTCCGACAAGGTCGGCAGGCAGAAGGTCAGGAGTAAACTGAATACGGCTGAAATCGGCATCGACAATACTTGCCAATGTCTTGATAGCCAATGTCTTAGCTAGTCCGGGAACACCTTCCAAAAGGATGTGGCCGTTCGACAATAAACCGATGAGCAAACGCTCTGTCATGTGTTTCTGACCCACGATAACCTTGCTCATTTCCATGTTGATCAAGTCGATAAACTGACTCTCTCTCTGAATCTTTTCGTTTAATTCGCGAATGTCTGTTTCAATCATTTTATTGCGATTTTTATGCTTTTTTTCAATTTTCAATATAAACGCAAAAATATTGCAAAAATTTCATTCTGCAAAGAAAAATTTAACCTATTTTTCGACTATTCTGAAATTTTTTGTAATTTCGTAGCTTGAAATAAATCTATGCTGCAAAGTGGCAAAATAGCGATAATCGGGGCGGGAAATACGGCCTATACTCTTTGTAAATTGTTGAAAAGCAAAGGGATAGAACCTTATTGTATGCTGGTTAGAGATTCCGCGAAGGCGAAAAAAGTGAGCGAAGATTTGGGCGTCGAAGTCGTTTCCGACTACGAAAAAGTGCTGAAATCGGATCTTGCGATAATTGCGGTGAACGACGATGCTATTTCTGAGGTTGCGACGCATCTGCTTGAGTATAAAGGACTTGCGGTTCATACTTCTGGAACCAAGTCGGCCGAGCTGCTCAACCGTACGATGCGCTTCGGAGTTTTTTATCCGCTGCAGACGATGAGTAAAAATCGCGAAATTGAGTTCGACGGGGTACCTTTATTAATATATGCCAATTCGCCGGATGATGTAGAAATGCTTAGCCGTTTCGCAGGTCATTTTTCGAAAAAAGTGGTCTTCTGCGACGACGAGCAGCGCAAGGCGATACATCTGGCGGCGGTTTATGTCTCGAATTTCACTAACGTGATGCTCGGAATAGGTGATAAGTTGCTGAAAGACAATGGCATAAAGCTTGAGATAATGAAGCCTCTCGTCGAAGAAATGATTAAAAAATCGTTCGAGACAACGCCAAAAGATGCTCTGACAGGTCCTGCACGTCGAGGCGACTTCGCAACCATTGGCGAACACGAAAAAATGCTGGCCGACAATCCCGACGAGCTTGCCATTTACATGATTTTGACGGATTATATCATTGAAAATTATCAAAAAAATGAAAAACTATAAAGAACTTTTAAAAAACGTAACGACCTTTATCTTTGATTATGATGGAGTTATGACGCAGGGTGATGTCTTCATGCTGCCAAACGGCGAAGGCATCCGCGCCACCAATGTCAAGGACGGCTTCGCCTTGCAGCTGGCCGTGCGCCTCGGATACAACGTCGCCGTTATCTCAGGCGGTTACGCCGATTCGATGGTGGCGCGGATGAAGATGCTCGGAGTGAAGGACGTTTTTACCCATATCCCTAACAAAATCATCAAGTTAGAGGAGTATATGAAAGAGAAAAACCTCAAAAAGGAAGAGGTCGTCTACATGGGCGACGACATGCCCGACTATCCTGTGATGCAGATGGTGGGAGTGCCTGTGTGCCCTGCCGATGCTTCTGAAGAGATAAAGCAGATCAGCGTCTACATCAGTAACAAAGAAGGCGGGAAAGGTGCCGTGCGCGACATCATCGAGCAGGTGCTCAAACTGCAGGACAACTGGATGAAAGACTTCGAAAATCATCTGTGGTAATGGATAAAATAGGTGCTTTCTTCAAACTGGTCCGCTGGCCGAATCTGCTCATCACCGCACTGATGATGTGCCTTGTGTATCATTGTGTTATGCAGTTCGACAGCTCGGCGGCGTTCACCCTCCTGGTCATCTCGATGGTGCTCGTCCAGGCAGGCGGCTACGTCATCAACGACATCTTCGATAAGGACATCGACGCGGTGAACAAACCCGATAAGGTTATCGTCGGAAAAGTTTTCACCGAGAAGCAATGCAATTTTTCTTATATCACATTGACAATCATTGGTTTAGGATGCGCTTTGGTGGCTAGTATAATGGCTTTGGGCAAGAATTCCGTCACAATTATGGCCTACATGATGCTTCTGGTATGTGGTTTGTATTCTTATTCAAGAACGTATAAGAGAAAACTCATTGTTGGCAACCTAATCGTCTCATTATCAGTGGCCTTCGCAGTGTTTGTACCTTGGCTTTTCGAGATGATTTATGTCTCGAGACATGAACTTCTGCTTATAACCCTTAAACCTTTGATGAAGACATCGCTGCGTATAGTGTTGATTTACACTGCTTTCGCATTCCTTACGACTTTCATCCGAGAAATCGTAAAAGATATGGAAGACGTGGTTGGCGATGACAATCAAAATTGCCGCACGATACCTATCGCCTGGGGTATCAAAGCTGCTCAGATTATCGTGTTGGTGCTGAGTTTGGCGACATTCATCATGATATTGTACGCCAAAGAGTATTTGCATGGTTTTGGATTTACTGTAACGGGCTATATGCTTGAAGGGGCTGGCATTTTCATGTTTGTTATGCTGTTTGGCAATGTTTTTGGTCTGCTTGATGCGAGTTTCAGAACCTCGAAACAGTTTCATATGCAGTCTATTGCCATGAAAATCACTATGTTAATTGGAGTTCTATCAATGTTTTTTATAAAATAAAATGTTAGATAATTTAAAGAGATATAATATCGTTTTAGCTTCGAAATCGCCCCGCCGTCAAGAGCTTTTGAAGGGAATCGGTATCGATTTCTCGATTCAGACGAAGGAGGTCGACGAGAGCTATCCTCAGCGGCTGCCGGTCATCGACGTGGCTCCGTTTTTGAGTCTGAAAAAAGCTAAGGCTTTCGAAGATGCGGAACTGCCTGATAATTATATGGTTATCACCGCCGACACCGTCGTTATTGTCGAAAATGAGATTCTCGGCAAGCCGAAAGACCGTGACGATGCTGTGCGGATGATGGAGCTGCTTTCGGGTAAGGTGCATAAGGTGGTGACTGGTGTCACTGTTCATACAAAAGAGAAAACGAAAACCTTCTCGGTTATCTCGAAGGTGACATTCGAAGCGCTAGATAATCAAGAAGTTAATTATTATATTGATAATTTCAAACCTTACGACAAGGCGGGCGCCTACGGTGTCCAGGAATGGATAGGCTACATCGGCGTCAGTAACGTCGAAGGCTCGTATTATAACGTGATGGGCTTGCCCACGCAGAAATTGTATAAAGTTTTAAAGGAATTTTAAATGGAAAGAAAACCGACGATTTTAGTAACGAATGATGATGGGTATTTGGCGAAAGGCTTAAGGAAACTTGCGGATTTGATGAGTCAGATTGGAAAGGTGGTGGTGGTGTCTACCGAGCAGGTGAAGTCGGCGCAAGGTCACTCGATGACCATAAATGAACCATTGAGACTCAGACAGTTAGAGAAGTCTGAGAATTTTGAGATGTATGTTTTGAACGGCTGCCCGGTCGACTGTGCGAAGGTGGGCTTTCAGATGCTCATGGACGAGTATCCCGACCTGTTGGTTTCGGGCATCAACCATGGCTCGAATGCCTCGACCAACGTGATATATTCGGGTACCATGGCCGCCGTCGTCGAGGCCTGCATGGACGGCATCCCGGCGATAGGCTTCAGCCTTGAGGATTACTCGCCGAACGCCAACTTCGACAACCTCGACGGCTACATCCTCGATATCACGAAAAAAGTTTTGAAAGAAGGTCTGCCGAAAGGTGTCTGCTTGAACGTGAATTTCCCCAAAACCACTGAGGAAAACCCGATAAAAGGCATTAAGATCTGCCGTCAGGCCAAGGCACGCTGGAAAGAGATTTTCGACAAGCGGAAAGACCCGCACAACCGCGATTATTTCTGGATCGGCGGCGAATTTATTGTCGAAGACAACGGCACCGACACCGATGTCTATGCGTTGAAACACGGCTATGCGTCGATAGTTCCGACACATTACGACTGGACGGCTTACGACGTCATGGACAAACTAAAAAGTTTTGAAAAATGAAGTATTACATCATAGCAGGTGAGGCCTCGGGCGATTTGCACGGCTCAAATCTCGTGGCCTCGATACGACAGAAGGACCCCGGAGCGAAGATCAGGGCGTGGGGAGGCGAGAAGATGCGCCGAAACGGAGCCAACGTGGTGAAAAATTACCACGACTTGGCGTTTATGGGCTTCGTCGAAGTGTTAACAAATTTACAAACAATTGTAAAAAATATTAAATATTGTAAAAAAGATATAGCCGAATTCAACCCAGATGCACTTATTCTCATCGACTACCCGGGATTTAACCTGAAGATAGCAAAATGGGCTAAAAAGAAGGGTTTCAAGGTGTTTTATTACATCTCGCCTCAGGTGTGGGCATGGAAACGCCGCCGCGTGTATACCATTAAGAAGGTGGTCGACAAAATGCTTTGCATCTTGCCTTTCGAGAAGAAGTTCTACGACAACTATGACGTTGACTGTCAATTTGTTGGACATCCGTTGCTCGACGAGATAGCTAAGGTTGAACCTGTCGACAAACAGAAGTTTTACAAAGCCAACCGTCTCAACCCGAAGAAAGAGATCATCGCGCTGCTGCCGGGAAGCCGCAAACAAGAGGTGAGCCGCATGCTCACAGTGATGCTCGACGTGGTGAAGATGTTCCCGAGTTATCAGTTTGTGGTGGCCTGTGCGCCGTCACTGCCGGTGAGCTATTACAAGAAGATAATAGGGGAGAAGGCTAACGTTCGGTTGGTGCTGAACCGTACATATCAGCTGCTGCAACTGTCAAGCGCTGCTGTGGTTACCTCAGGAACGGCGACTCTCGAGACGGCCTTGCTCGACGTGCCCGAAGTGGTGTGCTACAAAGCCAATAAGATTTCATATCTCATCGCCCGCCAGGTGGCTAAAGTGAAATATATCTGTCTGGTGAATCTCATCATGGACCGATTGGTAGTCAAGGAGTTAATACAAAACGACATGACAGCCAACAATATCCGCGACGAACTGCAGTCGCTGCTCAACAGCTCAAAACGACAGAAAAAACTGCTCGAGGAATATGAGGAGTTGAAGTATGTGCTGGGCAATGCAGGCGCTTCAGATCGAGCTGCCGAGACTATCATCTCATATGTTAAAAAAAGTTAACATTTCTCGAAATTTTTAACATAACTTGCATTAATTTAAAAGAAATGTAATAACCTTTTTGCCTAACTTGCACGTGAAAAACGCGTGCAAGAATGGTAAATTGGTTCAAATATCCTTTCATCCGGTTGCTGATGCCTTTCGTACTTGGCATCTGGCTGTCGTTTTCTTATCTGAACCTATCGGAAAGGGGAATGCAAATTGTCCTGATTGCCGTGATTTTACTGGGAGTTACGCTGATTGTGATTGCCTCGGCGGTTAAAGACTACCGCTATCGCTGGGTCTTCGGTGTGTTGCTGAATCTGCATCTGATATTAATAGGTGTCGCCATCGTTCATATCCGTAACGACGACATTGATGAAGACTGCGACCTGTGGGTTGCCCGTCTGTCGGAATGCCCGACGGAGAAGGAGAAGTCGGTGAAGGTGGTGCTGAAGATGCAGTCGTGTCAAGGCGCTGTGATGGCTTATTTCGAGAAGAACGAGCGCTCGCTGGGTTTAAGATATGGCGATGTAATAGTGTTTCATGAGCCGCCGCGACTGCTGGATCCGCCATTGAATCCTGAGCAGTTCGACTACCGGAAGTATCTGTCTCGTAAGGGAATCTCGCGACAGGTGTACTTGAAAAACGACGCTTGGGAGAGGCTTCCTGAGAGTCGTGCGAACCCCGTTTATGCATTTTCGTACCGACTGCGTGACTTCCTGCTCGAAACCATGCAAAACCTCGGTATCAGCGACGATGAATATGCAGTCGCGGCGGCGATTTTGCTCGGTTATGACGACACGTTGCCTACTGAACTGCGCCAGAAATACGTCGCGGCCGGGTCGATGCATATCCTGTGCGTCTCAGGGATGCACGTGGGCGTGATATTTATGGTTTTCTCGTATATGCTGGGGTTTCTTAACAAAAAGGAACGCTGGCAGCACATCTTGAAGCAGTCGTTGCTGCTGCTTCTGATATGGTTTTATGCTCTGCTCGCGGGCATGGCACCTTCGATACTGCGCTCCACGATAATGTTGTCGTTTGTGGTTGTAGGGGAGATGCTCAATAGAAACGGCGTCTTGCTCAACAGTCTGGCTGCCTCGGCGTTCCTTTTGTTATGCATCGACCCGGCCAACCTGCTGAACGTCGGCTTTCTGCTGTCGTACTGCGCTGTCATAGGCATCGTGGTCATTCAGAAACCCTTGTACCGCCTGGTGTTCAGCAGGTCGAAACTGGTGGACAAGATCTGGGAGCTCACCTCGGTCACACTGTCGGCACAGATCGCCACAGCGCCGTTGTCAATCTATTATTTCCACCAGTTTCCGACGTATTTCTGGCTTAGTAACCTCTTCATGGGACCCATTTCCACCATCGTCATCATGGGCGGGATGGTGATGCTGCTCATCTTCTTCATCCCATATATTAATATAGGTGTCGCCTTCTGCGTGAAATGGCTGATCCACGTCATGAATTTTATCGTCACCAGTGTCGAAAACATGCCTTTTTCGATACTTAAAGGATTGTATATCAATAGCTTGGAGTTTGCTTGCCTGATAACCGCGCTTTTATTGCTGATGATTGTCATCGAGCATAAAAGGAAGAGATTGTTTTTCGCTATGCTTTCTATCTTGTTGATATTCAGCGTGTCGCAGTTCACTCGGGCGATGATACAACGCCATCAGATGAGCCTGACGGTTTATTCGGTTAAGAAATCCACTGCCGTTGACTTCGTTTGCGGCAACCGACATGTGCTGCTTTGCGACACAACTTTTGTCAACGACCCTTCGATTGCGAGTTTCAGCATCGAAAACAACCTTGTCAAAGAGGGTGTCTTAGCTAATGGCACTTTCGTTTTGACCGACAACCCCTATTTCGAGAATCCTTATCTCGAGAAGCGCGGCAACCTCATCACTTTTGGAGGCAAAACTTTTGGATTTTCCGACGAAAAATCGACTTTTGGCGTAAAATTGGCCTTTCGTCCGCATCTCGACTATTTCATCGTCCAAGGCAGGAGAAATATTGACCTCGAGCGGCTCTTAAATTGCTATATCGTTGATTTACTGATACTTGACGGCAGTCTTCCTGATTATTTATCTCAAAAAATCATAAAAAAGGCTGAGGAGATTGGACAGGATTATTATGATGTAAAAACGTCTGGAGCTTTTATTATTAATTTGTAAAATAATGATTATCAGATGATTATAATTCTAAATTAAAATTTTTCAAAAATTTTTGAAAAAAATGTCGCGCGTAAGCAAAAACGCCGTATCTTTGCCCCGTCAAAAACTGACAAGGTTTGGTGCCGTAGTTCAGTTTGGTTAGAATGCCTGCCTGTCACGCAGGAGGTCGACGGTTCGAGCCCGTTCGGCACCGCAAAATGAAGAGATGTTTACTGAAACGTCTCTTTTTTTTGTTTTTAGCCCGTCATATTTTTCTATCAAAATTAATCAATTTTTTCCTTTTTAGCGTAATTTTGGCGTAAAATTTCGTGGGGTAAGGTGGAAAAGAGGGCTTTTGAGGCTTGCTTACCGCCCCGATTTCCGCCCCACCCGGAGAAAATTCTTCAGTTAACCTCTTGACATTCAAT
>LUZN01000056.1 GCA_001603665.1 Bacteroidales bacterium Bact_22 | reverse complement strand
AAATTTTTCAAAATCCTTTGCAATCTCATTATTATTTCGTAAATTTGCAGTCTTATTTGGATTTTTTTAATCTTTAAATTTAAAATTTTGAATCTTTAAATAAAAAAATATATGAAAGTTCAGGAATTAGTTGACAAACTGGGACTTAAGGTCCTTGCAGGTAAAAACGGCCTCGACCGCGACATCGACGGTTGCTACATCAGCGACCTTCTCAGCGACGTGATGGGCAATGCACAGGAAGGCAACATCTGGATCACCCTCCAGACGCATAAAAACGTGATGGCAGTGGCATCGCTCAAGGAGATGTCGTGCGTGATTCTCGTAAAAGACCTCGGTGCTAACGAAGACACCATCAATCAGGCCAATGAAGAGGAATTGCCAATTCTTCAGACATCGCTGCCGACATTCGAGATAGCGGGACTTGTCTATAATTTGTTGAATCAAAAGTAAGGACACACCGCGTGTGTCCAACCGTCATAAGCCTTGTCGGAACTGCACAAATATCGGGCTGACCTCCACATTCACACGGTTTTGTCGCCGTGCGGCGATATCTATATGTCGCCTGCTGCCATCGTGGAACAGGCGAAGAAGCTGCATCTCGACGTCATAGCCATCTGCGACCATAACACCACCCGACAGGTGAAGGTCACGCAGCAGATAGGCCGCGAGCAAGACGTGTTTGTCATCGGAGGCGTGGAGATAACCACACAGGAAGAGGCTCATGCCCTCGCCTACTTCGAGAACGACGAGCAACTCGATAAGTTCCAGGAGTTCCTCGACGAACATCTGCCGCACATCCCTCTCGACGAAGAGAAATTCGGCTACCAGCTTATCGTCGACAAAGACGAGGAAGTGGTCGGCGAAGAGGAATGGCTGCTGTGGTCGGCACTCGACTGCGACCTCGACACGCTCTACGACAAGGTACACGAGATTGGAGGCCTGTTTGTGCCGGCGCACGTCAACAAACCCGCGTCGTCACTGATGTCGCAGCTGGGTTTCATACCACCCGACCTCAAGGCCGACGCGCTGGAGATATCGAAACATGTGAAAAAAGACGAGTTTTTGAAGAAATTCGCATATTTGAAACGGTTTATGTTCACCAAGAGCAGCGACGCGCACTTCCTGCACATCATAGGCGAGGTGCACTGCGTGCTGCATATGTACGACCTATCTTTCGATGAATTTAGAAAGACTCTTCATGGTGAAGATGGGCGATTTATTGATACAGAACCTAATGAAAAATTACAACTCATATACGGATAAACAGATATGAAAGAGTTAGCGTTACATGTATATGATTTAATGGAAAATTCAACTGCGGCGAATTCAACCCTGGTGGAATTAACTATAAAAGATAGTCTCAAGGAGAACATTTACGCCTTCACCATCAAAGACAACGGCAAGGGCATGACGCCGGAGTTTCTCGCGAAGGTCACCGACCCGTGGACGACGTCGAGAACCACGCGGAAAGTCGGACTGGGACTGCCTCTGATTAAGATGAACACCGAGAATTGCGGCGGAGGCATGAAGATTGAGAGCGAAGTGGGCAAAGGCACGGTGTTGAACTTCTGGTTTCAGCACGACCACATCGACCGTCCGCCAATGGGCGACCTCGCCGGCACCCTCGTGATGCTGTTCGCGGCGCACGAAGACATACATTTCATCTATAAACACATCACCGATGAAGGCGAATTCGTGTTCGACACCGATGAGATAAAAGAAGCCCTCGACGGAATGTCGATGAATGACATTAACATAATGAAGTATCTTAAGGAGATGATACAGGAGAATTTGGTGGAGATACATTATAATGATTAATGGTTATTGGTTATAGGTTATTGGTTATTGAAATTTGAAAACAAACATAATTATAATATAAAATGAAATTATCTGAAATTGCTAAAGTATTGAATGCCAAGGTGGTATGTGGTCATGACAGGTTGGATGAGGAGCAGGACAAAGCCTTCGCCTCCGACCTGATGTCCGACATCCTCACCCTTGGCGACAACTTCCCGATGATCGTCACCGGACTGTGCACCATGCAGACCATCCGCACATGCGAGATGGGCAACCTCGACATCGTGGTATTCGTCAGGAAGAAAAAACCGACCGAAGAGATGATTGAGCTCGCCGAAGACGAGGGAATGGTCCTCATGGAATGCGACTATTCGATGTTTAAGGCTTGCGGACTGCTCTGGGAAGCCGGATTAAAACCGATTTATTAAACGAAAACGAAAACGAAAACGAAAAACTAACAACATGCATTTAGAATATACAGTAATTGAAGGCGATTTCGTCAACGCGGGCTCGGCGTCAAGCTCCATCAAGAAGACCTTGAAACAGCTCAATGTCAACCCGTCGATAGTGAAACGCGTCGTTGTCGCCCTCTACGAGGCCGAAGTCAACGCTATCGCTCATGCCTACGGCGGTGTGGTCACCGCCGACATCGACGCCGGCAAGATTCTCGTCCGCGTCATCGACAAAGGACCCGGCATCCCCGACATCGACTGGGCAATGCAGGAAGGCAACAGCACCGCCTCGCCCGAAGTCCGCAACATGGGATTCGGCGCCGGCATGGGACTGCCTAACATCAAAAAGAACGTCGACCGACTGAATGTTCAATCGACAGTCGGAGTCGGCACGACAGTAGAGATGGAGGTGAACCTCAGCTAATGTTCGTCTTTAAACTTTTAAACTTTTAAACTTTTAAACTAATATGTCATTCTTTCACGCTCTACAGATAAACGAAAACGTTTGCGAAGGCTGCTCTCACTGCATGAGGGTCTGCCCCACCGAAGCTATCCGCGTCCGCGACGGGAAAGCGCATATCAACGAAGACCGCTGCATCGACTGCGGCAACTGCTTCATAGCATGCCCGCATAAAGCCGTATTCGTGAAACAAGACGACTTCGAGGAGATATTCAAATACGCCTGCCGCGTAGCCCTCGTGCCAGCCGTCTTTCTCGGCCAGTTCAAGGACGAGATCAGCGTGTCGCGCATCTACTCCATCCTCAACGAGATAGGCTTCCAGCACGTCATCGAGACAGAGATAACGGTGCCGATCTACACCGAGGCGAAGAACCGACTCGAGCGTGAAGGTAACACCAAGCCGCTCATCTCGTCGTACTGCCCGGCCATAGTGCGCCTAATCCAGGTGAAGTTCCCGGGACTCGTCGACAACATCATGCCCGTCAAGGCTCCGCTCGACATCACGGCGATGTACATCCGTCGCAAACTCGTGAAAGACGGCTGGCCGGAAGACCAGATCGGAGTGTTCTACGTGACGCCTTGCGCCGCTAAGATTGCAGCAGTGAAAAGCCCTGTGGGCGAAGAGAAATCGAGCGTCGACGGCGTGATCAACATGGACTCACTCTACAACAGAGTATATAAAAAGATAAAAGAACAAGGACACGACTATAAAGAGGTGAAACTGCCTATCGCTCAACTCACCTCCGACAGCATCCTCAACTCGCTGACTAACGGCGAGCGCCGTCTCTCGGTGTCGGAGCATTCGCTTTCAATCGACGGCATGGACAACGTCATCGAGTTCCTCGAAAAAGTTGAAAACGACGAGATAGAAGACGTCGACTTCCTCGAGCTGCGTGCCTGCGACCAGAGCTGTCCGGGCGGCATCCTCACCTACAACAACCGTTTTCTCACCTGCGAGCGTATGTTCAACCGCGCCCGTTATGTGGCAGGTAAGGAACGCCGCGGCGAGCTGACACGTGCCGACGAGGTGGAAGACGAACGCGCATATCTGCTCGACAACGTGGCCGTCGGACCTGTCGAAGCACGTTCGATAAGCCTCGACCCTGACATCAGCAAGGCTCTCGAGAAGATGAATAAAATCAAGGAATTGGAACGTCAGCTGCCACAGATCGACTGCGGCATCTGCGGCGCCCCGTCGTGCGACGCCCTTGCGGAAGACATCGTCTGCCGCGGCTGCAAACTCTCCGACTGCATCTTCATCCAGCGTAACATGGAGGCACACAAGACCCAGAAGGTCGAGGAATCGCTCAAAACCATGGAAAACATCTGGGGCTACGAGAAAATTGAAAATTTCGTGAAAAACAAATAATTCATTCTAAAAATATAACATTATGACAATCAACGAATTACAACCAAAAGAAGTATTTGAAAACTTCTACAGCCTGACGAGAATTCCTCGTCCATCGAAGAAAGAAGCTCAGGTCATTGCATTCATGAAGAAATTCGGCGAAGACCTCGGTCTGGAGACCATCGTCGATGCAGCCGGAAACGTCATCATCCGCAAGCCTGCAACACCGGGTTATGAGAACCGCAAGGGCGTCATCCTGCAGGCTCACCTCGACATGGTGCCACAGAAGAACGCCGACACTGTTCACGACTTCGAGAAAGACCCTATCGAGACTTACATCGACAACGGTTGGGTGCGCGCTAAAGGCACCACTCTCGGCGCTGACGACGGTCTCGGAGCAGCAGCAGCCATGGGCGTCCTCGCAGCAAAGAACCTCGAGCACGGTCCTATCGAAACCCTCTTCACCATCGACGAAGAGACAGGCATGACAGGAGCTAACAAGCTGAAATCCAAGGTGTTGAAGGGCGACATCCTGCTCAACATGGACTCGGAGACCGAAGGCGAGCTCTACGTGGGCTGCGCAGGCGGCATCGACACTAACGGCAGCTGGACTCCTAAGATGGAGAAGGTGCCGGCAGGGATGGCAGCATATCAATTGATAGTCAAGGGATTAAAAGGCGGCCACTCGGGTATGGACATCAACCTCGGAAGAGGCAATGCCAACAAGATTATGAACACCTTATTAATTATGGTGTCGCAGAAGTTCGGCGTGCGTCTTGCAACCATCAACGGAGGCAGCCTGCGTAACGCCATCCCAAGAGAGTCGTTCGCCACTGTGGTGGTGCCAGCCGATAAGGCCGACAAGATGCAGAAATTCGTCGCCGAATACGAGACAGCTGTGAAAGAACAGTTCGCCGAGGCAGAGCCGGATCTCGCAGTCCTCGTTGAAGATGCCGAGATGCCAGCGAAAGTCATCGACAACAAGACTTTCAAGAACATGATGGAAGCCATCGCTAAGTATCCTAACGGCGTCATCGGAATGTCGAAAGACTTCGAAGGCACGGTGGAGACATCGTCGAACCTCGCTCTCGTGAAGCTCGAGAAGGGCAAGATCGTCACATGCTCGCTGCAGCGCGGCTTGGTCGACGAGCTAAAAGACAAACTCGCCGAAGACGTGCGTAAGGTGCTCGAAGACCACGGCGCAAAGGCCGAGTCGAGCGGCTCATACCACGGATGGAAACCTAACATCGACAGCCCTATCCTCGCCACGATGAAGAAGGTTTACAAGGAAAAATTCGGCAAAGAGCCTAAGGTGATGGTCATCCACGCCGGTCTCGAATGCGGAATTCTGGGCGCAAAATATCCGAAATGGGATATGATTTCGTTCGGTCCTACCCTCGTTCACCCGCACTCACCAGACGAGGCGTTGCTCATCGAATCAGTAGCTCCGTTCTGGGAATTCCTGGTCGAAACGTTGAAAAATGTGCCTGAAAAATAATTTTTCAAAAAAAATGTTGTACGTATCAAAATAATGTGTAATTTTGCAGTCCGAAATTTTAGGTCAAGGAAAAAGAAAAAAATAAATACATAAGAAAATGAAACGTACATTTCAACCATCGAACAGAAGACGCAAGAACAAACACGGTTTCAGAGAAAGAATGGCAACTGCCAACGGTCGCAAGGTTTTGAAAGCCCGTCGCGCCAAAGGTAGAAAGAAGCTCACAGTATCTGACGAGTATTAATTCTGCGGAGCCGTACCTAATAATTAATTATTTAAGGTTAAAAAAGAGACAGTGTTACATTGTCTCTTTTTTTTGTATATTTGTCCCCGGCAACCACAACAAAGGGTTGTCATTCCGAGCGCAGCGAGGAACCCCCTACAATGATTAGAAGAACATTCAAAATATCATTCCTTTTCATATTGGTTTTCCTGACCAATCAAGCAGTTTTTTCTCAAATCCCTGACTTTCTCAACGCCCCGCGCTCCTCTTCTCTCGACGATGTCCGGCGCGACGGCTGCGACTACCTTATCATCACTCCTAATGACGATGCCATCAAGGCTTGGGCCGACACTCTCCGTAACTTCAGGGAGGAGCAGGGAATAATGACACGAGTGGTGACGCTGGAAGAAGCAGGAGCTAACGAACCTGACAGCTTGAAGGCTTATCTCCGCTACGGCTACGAAAACTGGAACCCCAGCCCCGCCGCCGTTCTGCTGCTCGGCGACTATAACTCCGACCCTTCCCTGGGCGTCACATCGTACGCCCTCACCGACCATCCCGACGGTCATCAGTATGAGCCGTATCTCGCTGACAATAAACTCGTCGACTTCAACAACGACGGCCTTCCCGAGATAGTAATAGCCCGCATGCCGGCAGCGAACGGCGGCGAGGCACAACGCATGGTGCAGAAGACGCTCAACTATGAGCTCCACCCCTACACCGACGAGTATTACTACAACCACGCCGTCACCGCCATGGGATACCAACGAACACGCTGGTTTCAGCTGTGTACCGAGATAGTGGCAGGATACCTCGAAAACAACGGAAAAGACGTGATCCATATCAACGGCATACACCAAGGCACTCCCGACTCAGTGTGGTCGACAGGCCAAAAGACCGAGCTGGTGCTCGATTATTTCGGTCCCGACGGACTGGGTTACATCCCCGCCACCATGTCGCATCTCACCGACTGGAGCGGCAATGCCACCAAGATCAAACAGGCGATAGAAGACGGTACCTACCTCTTCATACACCGCGACCACGGCACCTTTCAGTCGTGGGGCGAGCCCGACTTCTTCAACTGGGACATCGACCACCTCAACAACGACAAACTCTCGTTCATAATGTCGGCCAACTGTCAGACCGGCGACTTCAGCTATGGTGCCGACACCACCGACTGTCTCGCCGAGCGTTTCCTGCGCGTGGCGAAAGGTGCCGTGGGCGTCATCGCCGCCTCACAGCTGTCGTATTCCTACGTCAACGACACCTACGTCTGGGGCTTCGTCGACTACATCTACCCCGACTTCCTGCCCGACTACGGACCACTGGGCTTCGACTTCCAATATCCAGCGTTTGCAAGCACCTACGGCAAATATTATCTGCATCAGTCGAACTTCCCCTACAACGCGAGCATGAAGACCATCACCAACCATCTCTTCCATTATTTCGGCGACGCCTATTTGCAGCTGTATTCCGAGGTGCCCCAGCAACTCACAGTGTCGCATCCCGAAAACATCCTTCCCGGCACTACGAATGTCACAATCCATGCCGACGAAGGCGCTCATATTGCTTTATCTATCGATAACCAATTGATTGCAAGAGGCAAATCAGATGGTACAGCATTGACACTGCATTATACCAATCTGTTGAATGATGGCGATATCATTAAAGTTGTGGCGACAAAACAAAACCATTTCCGTCATGTGAGCTACATCAAAGTTTCCAATACCATCGGTATTGACGAAGACATCCTCGCCGACTTCTACATCTACCCCAACCCTACTCACGGCACACTCCACATCGCAGGCTCAGATATAGATAACATCCTAATTATCAATGTTTTAGGACAAGAAATAAAAAATATCGCCAACAGCTCTGACGAAATCATCGAAATAGACTGCAGCGACCTAACAAATGGTGTTTATTTCGTTAAAATATCAGGAAAGACTGATATAATCAGAAGATTTATCAAACAATAAAAAAAGGGACAGACTCCATCGGCCCATCCCTCTTCTAAGCTTCTAAGCTATTAAGCTAATCCACTTTTTCAAGTTTAGTATTCTCACCCCACTTGTTGATGTTGAAAGCGAGGTTGAAACGCAACGTTCCTTCGAGAGGATTCGTTCCCGAATTGCCCTTACCGTTGACTGGCACGAGATACGACACATCTAGTGCAAACACGTTGTAACGCAGACCGGCACCGAAGGTCAAGTATTTACGGTTACCCTTCATCTTCGACTCATGGAAATAACCGGCACGCACTGCAAATACCTTGTTGTACCAATATTCAGCACCTACGCTTAAGGTGAACTCCTTCAGCTCCTCGCTGAAACCACCCGGAGCGTCGTAGAACGACTGAATCATACCTTGAACCACTGAAACGTTAGGATCCATACCCTTTGCGATGACTCTGTCACCATTGGCATCATACAAAGGATGCTGTCCCAATGAATCGGTATAGTAAGCGTACTCCGGCGGAGTTGGGACCAATAACTTATTGATATCCAACGAGAAAGCCAATGAGTTGAAGTCATCGATATTGAGTTTCAATGTCGGACCCAAACGGAGGTTTGTCGGGATAAAGTCGGTCTTCGAGTTAGCGTTGCTATAGCTCATCTTGCTACCCATATTGGTGATAGCAACACCCCACGAGAAATCACCGTCGATAGTGTTGAAGTAAACCGGGCGCTGGTAGTAGACGCCGATGTCGGCAGCCACCGACCAGGCAGCACGCGAATAGTTGGTGACGCCTTGTGTTAGGTGTGAATAGATGAAACGACCGGCCACTGCTGCTGACAGATAGTCGCCGAGTTTTCTCGAATAGCAGAGGTCGACAGCAAACTCGTTAGGTGAATATGTTCCCCAATCCTCGTTGGCCGGACCACGGAAGTTGATCTCACCGAGTGAGAAATATTTCAACGAACCTGCAATCGTCGACTTGTTGCTGACGCGCTTCGACACTGCGAGGTAAGCAATGTTCATATCAGGGACGAGCTTTCTCAACCACGGGCTGTAGGCCAGACCGACGCTGAAGTCGTCTTCAATAAATGCATATTTTGCCGGGTTCCAGTGCATCGAATAAACATCAGGCGATGTCGAAACACCCAAATCACCCATACCTGCCGAACGCGCGTCAGGAGCGATGATCATAAATGGGACAGCCGTCGAGATGACGTTGTACTCCAAACCCTGTCCTGTTACAACTCCCTGCTGTGCTGTAGCGACGAATCCCATCATCAGGAGACTCATCAAAATTACGAAAGATTTTTTAAACATATTCTTAAAAATTACTCTGCAAAATTAAAACATATATTTCGTTTAACGACAATTATATTCGTTTATTGTATAAAAATTTAAAATTCATCGCGCGATGACCAGTTTCGAGAATCCCGATTGTTTCTCGTTGTTGACGTTTGTCATCGTCACGTTGTAGAGGTAAATGCCCGACGGCAGCGGCGTTCCGTTGTCGGACGTGCCATCCCAGTAGATCGGGTCGATACGCGTCGAAGTGCCGTATCTGTTGTCTTTTATGGTCTTCACACGCTGTCCGCTGACGTTGTAGATATTGATTTCAATATCGATATTTCCCTTCTGGTTATGCTCAAAGCTGAAGTTGGTGTAGCTTGTCATCGGGTTAGGTGCGTTGAAGATGTTTTCAAGCACTATCGTATTGCTCTTAACCACAGTAAAATCAAGGCAAACCGTCGTCGAGTTGTTATAAATATCCCACACTCTGAAGCTCAGATGATGTTCACCTTCGTTAAGTCCGTAGAATCTGTAAGCTATTGATCCCCAATCGTTTGAGCCGCCCATATTCTCATAATATGAGTTCAGGTTGTAAATCTTATGTGTAGCACCCGTCAGCGTCGCCGTGATGTCGTGTCCGATACCCGCTCCAGTGGTGTTGATGCCGTGTTCATCTCTCACAAAGGCATAGAAAACAGGGTTTTCGTTGGTGATTCCTCCGCTCACAAACAGTGTGTCGTCGATGAAGATACGTGCCTGCGGGCCGTCGAAGTCGGGTATTGCATCGTTGTTATATCCGCCGACCACGATATTGTTGTACATGCCGTTGGCGTCGGTGTCGTAGTTGGTAGCATAGAAACTGATTAGACCATTGCCGTAGCTGTAGTTGATGTCTTTCGGAACCGTAAAACTGATGACGAAGTCGCCTGCCTCAACCACTGCCTTGCCCTCAAAAAGCAAACTGTTTCGCATCTTGAATGTCAGAATCGGTGAGCCGTTGTCGCCTTTGGTGCGGTAGCTGTTCTCCTTATCGTAAACCGAAACGCTCACGATGCCGTTGAAGTCGGTCATCTTTTCACCGAAATTATCTCTCACCTCACCACGTAACTCAATGTTACCCAATGCTTTAAGTGTGTCATTAACTACATCGACAGGCTTCCCGTTGATTTCTGTCAGGACGACATTATTCTTCGGATATGCCAGACGCAGAGCAGGGTCGCCAAAGAGCGTAAACACCTTGGTGTTTGTCGTCCTATCGGCTTTTGAATGCAGGAAGATGTCACCCATGGTAGGATATTCGCCATCGTGCATCTTGAACATGTTTTCGAAGGTACGGATGAGCACATCTCTACTGCCGCCAGTGGTTCTCGCCGTGGTGATCATGGCGATAGCGCCGCCCTTCGGGCTCTTGAACATTATCTCGCCTGCCGACGTCCTGGTGTGGTCGTCGAATCTGCTGAATTCGCAGGTAGCGGTGATGAAAAGCGGACACATAGGCACGTTCTGCCAAGAGTTGATGTCTGGGATGGTGAGTATACGCTCGTCGCCGAGACCTATCTCACCGCCGTGGCCGTTGTATGCCCAGGCCAAGGTGCCGCGCGACATTCTGTTGAATATCGCCTCGTTGATCTCAGGACAACGCTGTCCGCTGGCAGTAGCGATCTGGTTATAGGCGTCGAGATAAATCTTATCTACGATGACATCTCCGCCCCACCCGTTGACGTTGCTGGCCAGATATTCCATGTTGTTGATGAAACTCGAGTCTTCATCGTCGCACATCACCGTTATGCTGTTACGCCAGTTGCTCATGGCAGGCGCTGACTTCGCGATATAAGCCTCAAGTTTGTCGAGTACCTCGGTAGCCTCAGTCGACGTAGCCACAGGCATACGGCCTATCGGGATGTCGATGATAGAGCCATACGTCGAGTCGTAAGCCTCCATATTGCCCTCATTATCGCCCAAACATACGTAAAAATCGTCGGTTACTACAGAAGAGGTGATCTGGCAACTGTTAAACGACTCCCAGGTCGGGATGAAACACACCTCAGGATTCTTGTAGTCGTAAGAAGCGTCGCCAAACAGCAGCACATATTTCAGCCGGTGCTCCTCGCTGCTGTTGTTGTACAGCATCTTGATGAAGTTACGGACACCCGCTATGTCCAGCGCTCCGCATGAGAACTCATTATATATATATTGAGGCTGTACGATCTCTATTACGAGGTCATCGAGATGCGAATGTATCTCTTTCAGACGTTCGGCATGTGCTTGGAACGAAGGATGCGTAATTATCAGATAATCAATGTCTTTCAGCGCATGCAGGTTCTGATTTGCCACTGTTCCTACGTATGAAGGGCTCTTGTATCCATTGCCATTGAAGGCAATATACTGGTTATCGGAGTTACCTCTCATCCTGAACGACATCACCGTCGATGCCAGCGTAGTCGGCACTTCCGTCGGGTTTATCGGATCGGTGACATCCCAAATCCTAGTATTATTATTGGCGTTTGAGAGCTGAAACTCGTAAATCATTGTGGTGTCGTTGCAGCTCGGGTTGCGGAACTGCATCACGTCGCCGCTCATCCTAAGGTAACGCCAGGCGTTGAGGCTGATATAGTCGAGCCATGCCACCGACGACGTCAGCGTGCGCGTGTAGTTTGCCGTGATGGTGATGGTGTTGCCGACGGGTGCGAAACTCACCATACACAAGGTGTCCCAAGCGGCGTATAGTGTAGCGCTGGCGTTCGGGAACGACTTTGTGTAAAGCGTCCTGTTGTTGTATTTCAGCGCCATGGTGGCCGACGACTGGTTTTTTGAGGCCATCGAAGCCCTAATCTTAGCGTTTTTCGTCGTCACGATGTTGTCGAAGGTGAAGTCGTAATCGCGCTGCAAGGTGATGTCGAAACGGTCGAAAAACCAGGTACATCCCATATTGTTGATGTTCACCTCATCGACATCTTTCACCTTATAATCAAGAAAATCGGAGACATAAGTAATTGTTGATCCGGTAGGTATCTGCCCTGCTCCTATACGTCGTCCCGCATGGTCGCCCACGTTCAGGAAAGCGTAGGTGTTGTCGGTATAAACGTTTTTGATATGGCGGTAAAACTGCCTGATCTTGTCGAAACGCCACGTGACCGGACCTCTTGCGTAGAAAATGATATAATCATTCTGGTCGAAGGAGCCGTCGTCCTCGCCCGACACATAGATAGGGATCTCGTAAAGGTCGTCAGGATAGTAGTATTTGTTGATTTTCGGCAACACTCCGCCGCCGTTATGGTAGATGCTGATATTTCGCGGATCGATATTCGCCACGTCGACGCCCATAGCCGACAGGTCGGAATATGTCAGCTTGTACATTCCCGTTGAGGAGATGGCCATCTTATACCACACGCCGCTCTCAAGCACCGAATTGCCTGCGATTAAGCCTGTTTTGGCCATCAAAAATATCAGAATCCCTATAAAAACCTTTTTATACATTCTGCAAAGATACGCACTTTTTTTGAAATAACGAATAATATAAAATATTAT